>JAICGQ010000128.1 GCA_025923035.1 Pyrinomonadaceae bacterium
CCAGATCTCCGATCGTTGTCTTCCACTGGTAACGTTGGTCCAACGTTCGTCCTTCGACGATGCAGCCGCCCGGAAAGCGCAGAAAACCCGGTTTCAGATCTTTCAGCAGCTTCACGAGATCAGTGCGCAGTCCGTTGGGACGGTTCTGCCACGTGTCTTTTGGATAAAGAGACACCAGATCGACGTCGACTGCGCCGCCGCCCTGAAGAATGACGTTGAGTTGCGCTTTGCTGCTCGTAGTGTTGGGACGTACTGATGCGGTGTAAGTCTTCCAGAGGTTCGTGAAACCTGCGACTTGTGCTTCACCGATTACGCGCCCGTTATCGACTAGTTCGACACGCACGGTTGGTGAACCGTCGATGCGGCGTGCCTTCACAGAGAACTGGTATTCAGTACCCTGCTGAACGCCGATGCCACGAAAGCCCTCGTTCACAAGACCGAAACGCTTGTTGCCGGCGGGCGCTTTGATGCGGAGGTAATGCGAGTTTGGCGTGTCCTTGATCGAACCCGCATCGAAGACCTGTAGCGTCCCGGTGGTGTCGCGGGGATCCAATGGTTTCCAGCCCATCATCGGATTCGGAAACTCGAAAGATCGATTCTTCACCCGCTCCGGATAAAGGCCGCCATCTGCGCCGAAGTTGATGTCTTCAAAAAAGAGACCGAAGAGCGTCCTGGAAATAGCAGCGCCCGGCTTGTTCACTTCTATCCTGATGTTTCGCGTTTGAGCGAAAGCCACTTGCACCTGAAGAAGCGCAAGGACGAGCAGGGAACTGACAACTCTGAGTGCTTTGTTCTTATTTGAGAAGGCCATGATGTTTGTACTTTGAGCTTTGTGCTTGGTTCTTTGTTAGTTGCCGGCACGCATGAAGGCAAAGAACAAAGTACCAAGCACAAAGATCACCTCTGGGCTGCGCGTTTGACTTGCGGCTTGACCTTGCCGGTCATCCGTTTGATGAATTCGACTTCTTCCGCAAGGTACGGGCTGCCGTCGTTGCGAAATACTTCGTGAAACCAAACCGACGGTTCGCGATCGACGTACGGGCGCTGCCATGAATCCCAGGGCAGATGCGTCTGCGTTTTTCCCTGGACCAGTCCCCAGTTGATCATGCCGACGTTGTGGGCCTTGCCGACCAGCAGTCCACCGAAGAAGAAGCTGCCATTACCGCGAGCCATGTACTCCGTGCAGATCATCGGACGGTTGTAGCGCTTGAGCCAGTTGATGCGCTTCTCCAATTCTGTCGGCGAGTCGTAGTTATGAAATGTGATGACGTCTGAGAGATCGATCTGCAGGCGGTCCATCGGGGTCATTTTTTCCGGAGTGGACCAGTCGCCTTTCCAGACGCCGGAAGTGAGCGGTTGTTCGGGTTGCGCTTCACGTGCCCAGGCAAACGTCTGCGGTAACAGTGCCAGGACAAGCTCGACCTTGTTTTTCGGTTCGAGCTGGTTGTAGCTGCCGTGGTTTTCGTTGTCGGGTTCGTTCCAGATGTCCCACGCGAGGATTCGCTGATCGCGAGCAAACGCGCTGACGACGCCCTTCACATATTCTTTCAGACGTGGATACTCCGAAGCGTTTTGCAGTCTGGTGCGACTCGGACTCTGCACCCATCCCGAATTGTGTACACCCGGACGTGGTGCGCGTTGCTTGCCAAGCTTCGGATCCGGATCCCAAACCGCGTCGAAGAGTACGAACATTGGCTTGATCCCGTGCCTCGCGGCAATCGTTAGAAACTGATCGAGGCGTCGCTTGAAACCTTCAGCGTCCTGCTCCCAGAGCAGGTCGTGCAGGTAAACGCGCATGGTATTCATGCCGAGACCCTTGGCCCAGCCGAGTTCCAGATCGATCCGCTTGGGATCGAACGAGTCTGCCTGCCACATCTCGAGTTGATTAATGGCGCTGGCAGGGTTGTAGTTGCTGCCGACGAGCCACGGTTGCCGCGCGTACCACTCACGCGCCTTCTGCTCCGACCACTTTTCCGTTTGTGCCGCGAGCGCGCTGGCGGCGAGCAGGATCCAGACGGCGATTATTCGAACAGGTTTTCGGAATACGAACATGAAAAAGACCTTTCCTTATTCTTGTTTAATCACTCGCACTCCATAAAACCCGCCGGCAGTGTTACCCGCCTGCGGTTGGAAGCGAACAGTGATCTTGTTCTTGCCGCGAGTCACGTTTTCGGGGATGGCGTACGTCACGGTGAAGAACTCACCGGGCTTATCATTGCCAAGAGATTGGGTGCCGATCTTCGTCCCGTCAACGAGAATTTCGAACGTTCGCCGTCCCGTTTCGCTTCCCCAGTATGCACAAACGAGCGACATCGGCTGATCCGGCAACACCTTCAAATCAAACGACAACCAGCCACCGTCGCGTGCGTGCCGCCACTTGCGGCCCGAGTGTTCGCCGGTGTCCATTTTGTCGCCTTGCATGTTGTGCTCGCGTTCGATCTGCGGTTCACCCGGTTGAACGAAGTCCACAGTCAACGACTCGAGGCGGCGTGCGGCTTCCAGTTCGTTCTTGTAATTCGTGACACGTTCGAGCCATTGCTTATCGTTCAGCAGATCCCAATAGACCGCATACCGTTTGTTGTGCAGACGGTAAAACGGGTAGAGCGTGACGTCGCGCGGTCGTGCGGCGCCAGTGGTGCGAAACGCGAGTGGCCCCGATTCCACAGGCTCGATCCAGTTTGAGACTCCTGCAGCGGCTTCGGTTACCAGAGCCGGGATCAGGTTTACACCGCCGGGCTGCTCTTCCGGATCGAGTTCGCCCGCGAGCACGGTTGGACCATAAAGGATCGCGACGCGACGCGGGTTGTCAGGCATTCCTTCCAGCCTGAGTGACATCGGAATCGTCAACTCGATGCGGTCACCAGTTTTCCAGATTCGCTTAACTTCGATGAAGCTGCCTGGATTGTCGGCGATCCTTTGCGGCCTGCCGTTAACCTTTAGCGTGATGCCGTCCTGGGCCCAGACGGGATAGCGGAGTCGCAACGCAAGATTCACTGGTCTTCTCGTTTTGATCGCGAAGCTGACTTTGTCTGCCTCGGGATACAGAGTTTCTTGTCGTAAAACGAATCCCTTGTTGCGCCAGGTAAGTTCGGAAGGGATGAAGAGGTTGACCCAGAGACCATCCGCGTCGTGGAAGTAAATCGAGTCGCCATACTTCGCATGGTTCTCCATGCCTGTGCCGACACAACACCAAAAACTGTCGAACGGTTTTGAGTACACCTTGCGTGCGCCGGCATTCATCGGAACGTAGTAACAGACCATCCCGTCGTCAGGATTCTGCGATGCGAGTATGTGGTTATAGAGCGCGCGCTCGTAGTAGTCGGCGTATTCGGCTGACGCTTTCCATTCGAAAAGATGGCGTGTCAGCTTGAGCATGTTGTAGGTGTTGCAAGTCTCGGAGGTGTTCTCGCTAAGGCGATTACTGAGTTTGTCTGGTGGGCCAAAACGTTCGCCGTCGCTGTTGCCGCCATTGACGTACGAGTGGCGATAGACCACACGATGCCAGAAAAACTCCGCGGCAGTTTTGTCTGACGCCTCACCGGTTAACTCGTAACGACGAGCGAGTCCGATCAGTTTTGGTATCTGCGTGTTTGCGTGCAGTCCCTGCAAACGATCTTGCCGGCGTGCTAAAGGTTCGAGCACCGCTTTGTGGTGGAATCGCCACGAGAGTTGTAGATACTTTTGGTTACCCGTGCGGGCATAAAGTTCGGCGAGCACTTCGTTCATACCGCCGTGCTCGCATTCGAGCATGCGCTGAAATTGCTCATCGGTGAGTCTTACCAAAGTGACGTCGGCCCAGTCCGCGAGCTTGGTAGCGACGGCGAGGGCTTGGGCGTTACTAAAATGCTGGTGAACGTCGAGCAGTCCGGCGAATAGCTTATGAAGTGTGTACCACGGGACCCAGCCGCCGTTGAGGTCGAATGGTTGAACGCGAATATTTCCAGTCGAGACTTCCTGAAATATCTTTTTGCCGTTGGGAATGGCGGCGACGTAGCCATTGCCGTTGGCGCGTTGGACCGTTTCCAACTCGGTGACGATGTAATTTACTCGTTCGCGAAAACGAACGTCGCCCGTTGAGGCAAACATAAACGCGCAAGCCGACAGATAGTGACCGAGTGAGTGCCCGGCGATCGTCATCGATTCCCATCCGCCGTAAACTTCGGCTTTCGGTGCGAGGCCGGCTTCTTTTCTGAACCCGCTCAACAATCGATCCGCGTCGAGAAGCAGTAGATATTCCGCATCGCGCGTCATCGCGTGCTTGAACGGTCCATCCAGTAATCGAACGTCTTCGAGGCGAAACGCGTGCGCCCGCAGTTGCACGCGATTTCGCACGGGCGTTTGCGCCTGCGCGAACATCGACGCAAACACAAGCAAACAACAGATGGCGATTAGGTTTCTCATCGAACACCGAGCAGGATATCGATCGTCAGTTGATCGAGTCGTTCATAGTTCAAACCGCGTGCGGCCAATCCAGCGCGATCAAAATTTGCGGACAGCAACTCGCTTGCATGTTGTGATGAAAACTTCGGACCACGACCGTCGCCACTCGTCTCCGCGATCTCTGCGAGCAGGGCCTTGATCTCGGGATCGGTGTTCCACTGCTCACCTTTCTCTTTCAAAACCAGGTAAGTCCGCATGCAACCACGCGCGAATTCTTTGACGCCGTTGTAGTCTTCCGTGCGGTAGGCGTGCGCATCGAAGTGCCGCGATCCTGAATAACCGACGTCCTCTAAAAACTTCACCAGCCAGAACGCGGCCTTCGGATTAGCGGAACCAAAACGCAGATCCTGATCGTAACGGCCGGGAATCTGATCGTTGAGGTCGATATGGAAAAGCTTGCCTGCTTCCCACGCCTGGGCCACCGCATGCGTCATGTTGAGCCCGGCCATGTGCTCGTGCGCGACCTCCGGGTTGACGCCGACCATTTCCTGATGGTCCAACGTGGCGATCAGCGCGAGGTAAGCTCCGGTCGTCGGCATGTAGATGTCCGCGCGTGGTTCGTTTGGTTTCGCCTCGAGCGCGAACCGGTAGTCATATTTGCGGTCCAATGAGTATTCGCAGAGGTAGTTGATCGCGTCGCGCAATCGTTTTACTGCCTCGTCCGAACGACGACAGCCGTCAGTCTCGACACCTTCACGTCCGCCCCATAAAACGAAGATCTTCGCGCCACACTCCGCGCCGAGATCCATCGCCCGCATCGTTTTTTGCAAAGCGAATTCGCGGACCGACTTGTCGTTCGCCGTAAATGCTCCATCGCGGAACACAGGATCGTAAAAGAGATTCACCGTGGCCATGGGCACCTTGATCCCGTTTTCCTCACACGCGCGGCGAAACTCGTTCACGATGCGGTCGCGGTCCGGTGGCGAAGCATCGATCGGCACGAGATCGTTGTCGTGAAAATTGACGCCGTATGCGCCCACCTCGGCCAGCATCCGCACTGCGTCAACGGGCGTGAGGGTTGGGCGAACGGCATCGCCGAATGGATCCCGCCCGCGATTTCCGACCGTCCACAGCCCGAAGGTGAACCGGTGTTCCGGGCGTGGCGTGTAATTGCCCTTCGTCATATCCGACCTCTTTCTATGCCTGAGCAGAGCTTCGTTTCGTGTGCCATTTCCAGGCTGAACTGATGATGTCCGCGAGCTCCGGATGCTGCGGTTTCCAACCCAGCACTGCACCCGCCTTCGCAGCGTCCGCAACCAGGTGCGATGGATCGCCTGCACGCCGTTGCTGCATCTCGATCGCGATCTCCCGTCCCGTTACTTCGCGGGCGGCATTTACGACTTCCAGAACGGAATAGCCTTGCCCGTTTCCTAAGTTGATTGCGGTTGAAGAATTGCCGGCGCGTAAGTAATCGAGAGACAGCGCGTGCGCCTGGGCCAGGTCGGTGACGTGGATGTAGTCGCGCACACACGTTCCATCTTTCGTCGGATAGTCGTTGCCAAAGACAGCTACGCGATCGATCTCGCCGTGAGCGGCTTTGAGCACGAGCGGAATCAAGTGGGTTTCCGGATCGTGACGTTCACCTCGTTCAGGAGTTGCGCCGGCCGCGTTGAAGTAACGCAAAGCAACAAACTTCAGACCGTAACCACAATCGTAATCAGACATGATCCGTTCAATGAACAGTTTGGACCAACCGTACGGGTTTGTCGGCTGTTGTGGATGTTGTTCATCGATTGGAATGCGTTGCGGTTCGCCGTAGGTAGCACAAGTCGAAGAGAACACGATGTGGCGAACGTTTGCCTGTACGAGGGCGCCGAGCAAACGTATGCCCTGTTCGACGTTGTTTTCGTAATAAAGCGCGGGTGAACTAACGGATTCTCCGACGTATGCGAATGCCGCGAAGTGAATGCACGCCTTGACGTCGTGTTCGTGGACCACGTGTTCGATCAATTCCCGATTGCCGGCGTCACCCTGATAAAAGGGCACTTCAGGCGCAACCGCGTCGCGATGGCCGCGCGATAAGTTGTCGAGAACAACAACTCGTTCGCCGCGTGCGCGCAGCAATTCAGTGGTAACGCTGCCGATGTAACCTGCCCCGCCTGTAATAAGAATAGCCATGAGTGTTTGTATTAGCTCAGTTGCACTACAAGATGTCCGAACGCTCCGCTGCCCGGTGACGAACCGCTGAAGATGTGTGGACGGTGTCCGGTCAGTGTGGCGTAGCTTGCGGCCACCTCATGCACGGCCTTCTCGGCGCTTCGATTGCCCAGCACCGCAACCGTACCGCCACTGCCGCCGCCGGTGATCTTCGCCCCGAAGAGCCCCTGGTCCACACCGGCGGATCTAACTAACTCAACCAACAGGTCAGTCCCCGTGGAACCCAGACCACACGCTGAGTAACTCGCGTGCGACGCATACATCAACTCACCCATCGTTACCTTTTCCTCATCATCCGGCCGTTCGTGTTGCCGCCGTAACAACTCAGCGAAGTGTTGCACGCGAGTACTCTCGTAAACAGCGTGCGCTGTGGCAGCGCGAACCGGGTACGTGCGCGCGGGCACGACTGTCGTCACCGGATCCACCGTTCCGCCGTAACGCGACAGGAACTCTTCTCCGAGCATGGTCTCGGGCAGCTTTGCTACAAACTGTTCTGCAAAATCCCACGCTGACACGTTTGCGAGATAACCGCTCCAGCGAGGGTCTTTAATCACAACTCGATCGCCGGCCTGCTCCACGCTCAGGCCTGCGAGTTCGGCAATGATCCGGTAACCCATAAACGCCCCTGCTCGCACTGAAGCGTAATCGCCGCTGCCGACCGAATGTCGGATTCCCGAGTCGAGGCCCCACACCGCCAGCCCTTCGGGTAGCTCGATAGTTCCCAAAAGATCGGCCGGCTGGCAGAGCAGTGCGAGTAGTTGATCTTCGTCACCACAAGCCGAGGTCATCTGGTCCATCACGCCACAGGGCGCGCCGACAACGAGGTTCTCAACCTGCTGGCACAGCAACGCGATCGCTCTGGGATCAATTGGGACTTTGAAGGCAGCCCCTACGGCGCTCATCGTCGCGACCTCCAACGCCGCCGACGAGCTCACACCCTTTCCCTCCGGCACGCGTGATGAAATCAGAATTCGTGCGCCCTGATCGAAACGAACGCCGACCTGGCGCATCAGCACCAGAAACACACCGGCGACGTATGCGGCCCACTGCCGCGTGCGGTCGCGTTTGAAATAACTTCGCGCCTCAGCGTATTCAACTGGCTCGCCCTGGCGCTCAAAATCCGCCAGCGGCATCTCGAAACTGAGTACGCGTCCTTCGCTTTCCAGTATGCTGACGATGCTCAACTGCCGCGTGTCCTGTTTTTGCAGCGCAACCAGAGTGGCTTCCGCAATTGGCAACTCGAGCACGAGCGAACCGGAGTAATCTGCGATTCCTCCCATCACGTCGAGTCGCCCCGGAGCACGCGTGATTGTGAGTTCGCGCTGAGGATCGAAAAACGCCCTCAGCTCGGGACTCGCATGGTGCTGAAGCCCGCTCAGCATTCCAAGAAACTCCGACACGTCCGCCAGGCCATGTGTGTCGCCGCGGATGATTTCGTAATCTGCGTTCACCGGCATGTCTAATCACTGCTGAGACCACGTTCCTTCAACACCCGGCGCAACACGGGCTCGATCTCTCGACGAATCGCGTCATTTGCGTAACCGGCCCACGCGATATCGGCCTCGACGTTGAGTGGAGCGCGCAAAGGTCCACCACTCACGTCAGTGACAACGACACCTGCTTCGCGCGCGATTAGTTCCGTGCACAGATCGTACGGATGACAGCAGATACCCAACACAAGCCCCGCACGGTTCAGCACCTTCTCAGTCAACGGCCGCAAGTCTGCGACAAAACGATCGTGGCCCATCATCAACTCGTAAAGTTGACCACCCGACGAGAGATACTGGTCCTCAAAGCAATGGGTCTTGCCTCGCTCCACCGGTCCGAGCACGTCACGAATGATCGCTTCATCGATCGCCGCGAGCTCTTCACGCGCGCCTGGAAAGAACCGCGCAACCATCGCGAACCCATGCCGGATAGTCGTTGCGCGAGACGGTCGCAGTGCGAGCGGTTTACGCTCCTGTGTCAAACGATCGAATCTCTCCGCCTGTGAACCCTTGCCGCGGATGGCCCACAGCTCATCGCAAAGATGTTGCTTTACCAGCGGTATCTCAGTCTGAACTGCCAGCTCAATGTCCTGCAGGTTTGTTTCTTCGCCGCGGTTCGGAGCCACTCCGGTCAACACCCACGCGCTTCTTTTTTGATACATCAAACCGCGTGTGCCATCGATTGGATCGACGATCACGCGCCAGACGGCATCGTCTTCAGTCGCCCCACCGGGCAACACCAACTTGCCCCCCTCGATGCCCTCCGCAATAAGCACGAGCGGTTCGGTCCGCGCCAATTCCTCCGCAAAGAGTTGGACCAGGAGTTCTTCGCTGACCCGATCGATCGCATAAATCGTGTCGCCCTCGGATTCGTCGTCGGAGATCTCGGCGAGCTGGTCCACCTCGGACTGCTCGGATGCCCTGACGACAGCATCACGCACGCGTTCATGAATCCGACGAATCGGGTCTAGCAGATCCGTCACATCGCGACGGCTGTCGGTCATAGCTGCTCCTGCACACGGTGCTTGTAGTGCACGTCCGGCTGTGCGCGCAGCTCTTCGGCCTTCTCTTCCGGCGCAGTGTCAGAGAGAAAATTGCCGCCGCCGATTTCCGGTCCAGCCAGATACTTCAGAAGGTTCGGACGACGCAACGGGGGATGGAATTCGATATGGAAATGGAAACTCGAATAATCGCCGCCGTCGGTTGGCGCCTGATGCAGCGGCATTACGTAGGGAAAAGGCATTTGCCAAAGATTGTCGAACTTCACCAGGACCTGCTTGAGCAATGCGGCAAAATCCTTTAGTTCGTTGTTTGCAAGTGTGGCCAGACTGGCGTGCGTTTCTTTAGGAGCGACGAACACTTCGTACGCGTAACGTGCGAAGTAGGGAATGAATGCGATCGCCGATTCGTTCTCGCAGATGATGCGTCGACCGTCCTCTTTTTCGGCGCGGATCACATCCTGGAATAGAACGCGTCCAGTTTCCGTGAAATGGCGCTGGCTCGCTCGTGCTTCGGTCTGAATAGTTTTGAAGACGAAGTTGGTCGCATAAATTTGGCAGTGAGGATGTGGATTCGAAACACCGACTGCTTCGCCCTTGTTCTCGAAGATCAGTACGTGGTCTATCTCCGGTCGAGCGCTGAGCTCGAGATACTGGTCCTGCCAGACTTTCAGTAAATGCTGGATTCTGAGCGGCTCGAGTTCCGCGAGTGCGAGACTATGGTTCGGGCTGTAACAAACCACTCGCGCGATTCCCCTCGCCGGTTGATTGCGATAGATACCGGGAGGCGGTTGCAGTGTTGCCGGCGCATCAAAGCCGACACAGGGATGATCGTTATCGAAGACGAACGTATCGGTGTAGTTGTCGTTGCGTGCGCCGTTGATGCGAAGGTTACCGGGACAGAGATAGCAGTCCGGAACATATTCAGGTAGCGGGCCGCCGTTGTGTTCGATCGTCTCGCCGCTCCACGGACGGTTCTGCCGGTGAGCGGCAATGATTACCCACTCCTCACGTAACGGATGCCAACGCTCTTCCCAGAACATACTCTTATCAGTCGACTGCGATCTGCAGGCGAGTCACTGAAGCCGGGGGGAAGCGAAACGACGTCACACCACCGGCAACAGCAACCTGCTCAGTGCGGGGCTGCACTGCGGTCGGATTCTCGAACGTGTTGTGCGCATGAATGTCAGGCATCGACAACACCTGCGCCTGAACTCGTCCCGCACGAGCGCCGCGCACCGCAATCTCCGTTTCGCGCGGTTCACTCAGATGCGGGTTTGTAACCGTCAGCGTCAGTTGTTTGTCTTTGATTGACGCCGACCCAGACAAGCCCCAGAACTCTGCTGGTTTATCGACACGGGTGTACTGCACTTCGGGCGCGCTGAAAATGGTGCGCACTGAACGGCCTCCCATGTGGGGCACGAACATTTCGAAGACGTGGAAGGTCGGAGTGAAGATGAATTTATCTTCATGGGCCAGGAACAACGAGTGCAAGCAATTGATGAGCTGCGCAACATTGGCCATCGCGACTTTATCGGCGTGCCGGTTGAAAGTATCCAAAGTGAGACCTGCAAGAATCGCGTCACGCATCGTTGATTGCTGGCCCAGCAGGTGAGTTGAATTAACTTCCGAGCCCGGCTTGTACCAGGCCCCCCACTCGTCCACCACCAGTTTAACGCGATGTTGCCGATCGTACTCGCCCATGATGGTCCAATGTTGGTTAATGAGCGATTCCATGCGGTCGGCCTCGCGAAGTAATTCGTAGTGCTCCGCGTCGTTGAACTTTAGCGCATCTCCTTTGGCAGCGAACCAATCGTTAGTTTTACCCAGTCCTAAATTCCACGCGTAATGATGCAGACCCCAGCCGAAGATACGGCCGAACAGACCCCGATTCTTCTCGGCGGTCTTGGCGAAAAATCCGCGCGTCCAGTTGAAGTCGTCGACGTTTGCACCGGAAGCAATGAACTGGAGATTGACGCCATAACCGGGAACGGCGGCAGTGAAGCGCCTGTATTCCGCGGCATACTCTTCGGGAGTGAAGTTTCCGCCGCAACCCCATGATTCGTTACCGACGCCCCAGTAGCGCACGCGAAATGGATCGGAACTTGGAATGTCGCCGCCGGCGCGTACTTCCGCACCAGTCGTCGAACCCGCGGGCGAATTGCAGTACTCGATCCACTCGTAGAACTCCTGCGCCGTAAGCCCGCGCACGTTCGCCGCCAGGTATCCCTCCGCGCCTGATAATTGACAGAAGCGCAGAAACTCGTTGGTGCCGAAGTGATTTGTTTCAAACTTCCATGGACCATTCGGCGCGTTCTTCGGCCACTCCGGTGCGTCAAGCCAGAAGTTTGTACGTTTGGGACGGCGAGCGCGTGGTCCAGTTCCGTCGCGCCAGTCGTAACTATCGGCAAAGCAGCCGCCGGGCCAGCGTATGACCGGCGCTTTGATACGTTTCAGGGCGTCTACCAACGCCGTGCGAATGCCATTCGTGTTTGGGACTTTGGAGCTTGGTCCAACCCAGATTCCGTCATAGACCACGCCGCCCAGATGTTCCGCGAAATGGCCATAAATGTTTGGGCTGATCGTGCCAATCTCCTCACCGATCAGAACTTCGATACGGGAATCCGCAGCGCGCGATGAATAAGCGAGACCACCTGAGCGCCCCAGCAGCAGTGCGGCGCTAACCGTCGCCGCCCCTTCTAAGAATTCACGTCGTTTCAATATCAGGCACCTTTCAACGTCATTGCTTCAATGTTTGCACTGCGACCGATTCCCAGTTGTTCTCCGACGAACCAAAACCATAAAGCATGACTCTGAAACTCGACGACACGCCGCGTGCCGTGGTCTCGAGTCCGACTTCGCGATTAAGCATGAAGTAAATCTTCTCTCCCCGACGGGCGATTCCGAGCTGCGGCGTCTTCTCCTTCGTCGCGAGGTTACCTTTATCGAGGCGAGTAATTTTCCCGTCGATGCTCTGCCA
>JAICGQ010000129.1 GCA_025923035.1 Pyrinomonadaceae bacterium
CGAACGTTTCCGTCCATGGCAGTGGCGGAAACACGCGGACGTTTGCCGTGCCGGTGACGCCATCGACAGTCGCTTTCACCCAACCTGCCTGGTTGACTGCGTCACCCGCAACCGTGAACTGACCGTTGTTGACGGTGCCTTTGAGTTGGTCCAACGACCACGTCGCCGCTGGTTCTTCCCGAACGAAGTTTCCCTGCGCGTCGAAAAGCCGGGCGCGGAAGTTCACTTTGTCGCCGGGTTTCAAAATCAACTCCGTCGGAACTACCTGCACGTGCGTTACCGGATTTGCGCTGACGTTACTGCCAACCGCATTAGACGCCGCAGGCGCTGTGCTGCTGCTCGTTGACTTTTTGCCGATCGCGTAAAGTCCCCTCTCACTGACCATGTAAACGCGTCCATTCGAGACAGCGACGGAACCGATGATTGATTCCGGGTGCATCGCATCGCCGAGCAGATCTTCATCGAGTACCTCGCAACCGGTCGCAGATGGTTTCAGGATGAAAAACCTTCCGTTTTCGGTGCCGACATACAACTTACCGTCGGCGAAAACCGGCGACGCTTTTTGGATCGTTCCAAGGTTGTGTAACCAGAGTTGCTTTCCGGTATTCACGTCAAAGGCGGCGATGTTTGCGCCGTTGTCAATCTGGTAGAGCCGGTCGCCATCGATTACGGGTGACGAGAAGCCGCCCTGCCAGCCTTTGTTGGTCCATTTGATCTGTTCCGGTTTGACGTCGCCTTTGGCGGTGGCGTCGACTGCGACCATGCGGCCCATCTCACTCGAATCGAGGTTCTCTTCGCTGTGCGTCATTATCGCCGTCGTGCCGCGCACGACGACGCCGGTGTTCAGGCCACGCTTGCTGACCTCAATTCTCCAGACCGGCTCGCCGGTTTGCGGTTTGATCGCATGGACAAACCCATCGCTTGCGCCTTGAATCAGCAACCGCGTCCCGTTGACGTTGGCGATGATCGGCGGCGCGTAGGTCGTATCGTACGGACGTGCGCCGGGCGAGCTGACCCACATGGTCTCACCCGTTTTCTTATCGAAGGCGACGAATCGATGGCCGCCGCGTCCGTGTGTTCCCCACATGAACATCACACCGCTGACAATCACCAGGTCGCCGTCGATAATCGGTGAAACGGTGCGTCCGCCGTGGGTGGTTAGCAAGCCGAAGTCTTCGCCGAGCGAACGTTCCCACAAAACTTTGCCGTCGCGATTGAGACTAATGAGACTGCCGCCACCGCTGAAGACGAAAATATTCCCGGTCGCGGGATCGCCGACCGGTGAAGCCCAGCCGATTCGGTGTGGCGGCACGTCGCTCAAGTAAATATTGAAACGATGTTCCCACAGCAGCTTGCCGGTGTCGGCGTTGAGGCACATCACGCGCTCCTGCAACGTCTCACCTTGTCCTGCCGCATTTTGCAGGTAGACGCGATCGCCCATGACGATTGGCGCCGAGCGCCCACCGTAGGGAGCTTTCCAGGCGAGGTTGTCACCTGAGGGCGACCACTTCACTGGCAGGTTCTTTTCACTCGAAACGCCGTCACGCGCTGGGCCGCGCCAGTCGGCCCAGTCGTTTGCTGAAACGATGGTGACCGCAAGACAGATGTTCAAAATAATGGAGATCAGTCTATTCATTTTGGAGACTCGTTCGATTTAGGTTAACGATGTTCCGCTTTGCAACCTTGAAGATGTATATTACGTACGCTCACGTTGCTGCGTTACATATTTTGTGGGGATTTTAGCAGGTTCCAGCAGATCCGTTAATCGGTGACTACTAACGGATCATCAGCACTCCAACAAGTTCGAGGAAAAGATGAATGTTAGCCCTTCAAAAGTTCTTCCTCTTTTTACTGCTCGCGCTACTGTCTACACAGACTCAAGATTCGAAGCAAGCACTCAACGATCAACTCTTCGAAGCGGCCCGCAAGGGCGACGCAGCGGCCGTAACGGCGTTGTTGGACAAAGGCGCTGACGTCAACGCGAAGTTTCGCTACGGCCAAACCGCATTGTTCAAGGCCTGCGAGAGAGGACATGCGAACGTCGTCAAAGTGTTGCTCGATCGTGGCGCCGATCCAACTATCAAAGACACGTTCTACGGTGCAACCGCGCGGACGTGGGCCATTGATAACGATCACGTCGAGGTCCTTAAAGTCCTCATCGACAAGGATCCCAGCGGAGTCGATGACGTCCTGATCGCCGGCGTGCGATCGAGTAACGAGGCGCTCGTGAAAGTTGCACTTGATAAAGGCGGCGCGAAACCACAGACGTTGACTGCGGCACTGGTTGCGGCAAAGGCAAATGAAAAGAATGCCGGCATCGTCGAAATGTTGAAGAAAGCCGGCGCGGCGCCTCCGCCGGAGATTGATGCGGCGACGTTGCAGTCGTATGCCGGCAAATACAAAGGCGATCCGGGTCCGGAATTCAATGTGAGCGTCAAGGACGGCACCTTGCTCGTCGCCGCGCAGGGCCAGACGATCCCGATGATGCCGATTGATAAGACGAGCTTCCGCCCGGTCGAATTCGAAGGAATCACGATCACGTTCAACGTCGAGGGCACAAACGTCACTGGTTTGGCGTTCAAGCAGGGAGCAAACACGACCCAACTGAAACGCGTCGTCGAAACGAAGCCGTAACAGGATCCTCCGAGGTTAAAACTGATGAAACGACTAACACTATCCATCGCCCTCCTGCTTTTTATGTTCAGCACAGCCCCGGCACAAAACTGGCCGCAGTTTCGTGGTCCAGGCGCGACCGGCGTCGCCGAAGGTGCGACACAGCCGGTGAAGTGGGACGCCTCGAGCCAAACGAACGTGCGTTGGAAAACACCGATTCCCGGACTGTCGCATGCGAGTCCCGTCGTTTGGGGCAACAAGATTTTCGTGATGACGGCCGTCAGCAGCGGTACCGACGAGAAAAAGTTTGGCCTCTACGGCGACGTCAAACCGGTCAAAGACGATCCGAAGCACACCTACAAGGTTTATGCGCTGGACAAGAACAGCGGCAAGATCCTGTGGGAGCGCATTGCTTTTGACGGCATTCCCAAGATCAAACGGCATCCGAAGTCTTCGCACGCTGCTTCCACGCCTGTGACTGACGGCAAGTACGTCATCGCGTTGTTCGGCTCGGAGGGCCTTTTTGCTTACGACCTGAACGGCAAGCAATTGTGGAAACAGGACGTCGGCGTGCTCGATGCGGGTTGGTTCTACGACGTCGATTACCAGTGGGAGTACGCGAGTTCACCGATCATCTACAAAAACATGGTGATCATTCAGGCGGACATTCAGAAAGACTCGTTCATCGCCGCCTATGACATCAAGAACGGCAAACTCTTGTGGAAAACGCCGCGCGAGGGAGAGCTTCCGGGATGGGGTTCGCCGACTGTTTACGAAGGAAAGACGCGCGCTGAAATCGTAACCGCCGGCGCCAAAGCAATCCGTGGTTACGATCCATTAACCGGAAAAGAGCTTTGGAAACTCGGGCCGATGGCCGAAATTGCGACTCCGACGCCGTTTGCCGCGCACGATCTGATCTTCGTTACCAGTGGCTATCGGCCGATTCAACCGATTTATGCCATAAAACCTGGCGCCAGCGGTGATTTAACTTTGAAGGAAAAGCAAACCTCGAGCGACTTCATCGCCTGGAGCAAAGATCGCGGCGGGCCGTACATGCCAACGCCGATTGTTTACGGTGACATCTTCTACACCTGCTCGAACAACGGTGTGCTGACAGCCTACAACGCGAAGACCGGAGAGCGCATTTACCAGGAAAGACTCGGAGGTACAGGCGGCGCGTTTACGGCTTCGCCAGTTGCTTCCGATGGGAAGATTTATCTGTCGAGTGAAGATGGCGACGTGTTCGTGGTGAAGGCCGGGGAGAAGTACGAGTTGCTTTCGAAGAACCCCGTCGGCGAAGTGATCATGGCGACGCCGGCGATCTCCGACGGCCTGTTAATCGTTCGCACCGTCTCGCATCTGTTTGCTTTTGGCGAAGGGCCCGTTTCCAGGAAACAATAAACTACAAAGGAAGAATGCTGTGAAACTTAAACGTCGAATCAGTCTTGCTCTAATCGGTGCCGTGTCGCTGGGTGTTGCCGCGACCGCTTCATCATCCGCAGGGAACTGGCCACAGTGGCGTGGGCCGGATGGTACAGGGATCTCGAACGAGAAGAATCTACCCGCCGAATGGAACGCTTCGAAGAACATCAAGTGGAAAACTCCGATTGACGGTCGGGGCCATTCGTCGCCGATCGTCTGGGAGAACCGGATTTTTGTGACGACGGCGATCGAAGGCGAGGTAGTCGAGGGAGCCAAAGCACCGAAGCACATGCTCGGCGACAAAGAATTCGTCCATCCGGACAGCGTCGGCGCGAACAAGAAGCACACCTTTAAAGTGGTCGCGCTCAACCGCGACACCGGCAAGATCCTCTGGCAAGCAGTCGCTTTTGAAGGAACGCCCTACGACGATCGGCATCGCAAGAGTTCCTACGCTGCTTCAACACCTGCGACTGACGGCAAGATGGTTTACGCATTCTTCGGCAGCGAGGGTCTCTACGCCTACGACTACAACGGCAAACTCGCGTGGAAAGCTGACCTTGGAAAGATGGGTACGGTCGGCATGGGCACCGGCACGTCGCCGATCATTTTCGAGAACCTCGTGATCGTGCAGGCTGATGAAGAGAATGGCACCGCCTCGTTCATCGTCGCGTTTGACAAGAAGACGGGTAAGGAAGTTTGGAAGACGCCGCGCAAAGTGCAGGTCAGTTGGTCCACACCGTTGCTCGTGAAGACTGCGAAGCGTACTGAGCTGATCGCGAGTGGCACCGAGTCGATCGTCTCGTACGATCCGGCAACGGGAAAAGAGCTGTGGTCGCACAAGGGCGTCGAGAGTAACGCGATTCCATCGCCCGTGGCGAACAACGAGATGGTCTATCTCGTAGCCGGCTACCCGGCGAAGATCGCACTCGCGATTCGTCTGGGCGGCAGCGGCGATTTGACTGGTACGAAGGAAGTGCCGTGGCAATACACCAAAGGCACCGCTTATGTTCCGTCGCCGATTCTGTATGGCGATTATCTCTATCTGACGACCGACCGCGGCGTTCTGACGTGCATCGATGCGAAGACCGGCGAGGTCAAATACGAAGGCGGACGCATTCCGATTCCCGCGACGTTCACTGCATCGCCCGTGGCTTTCGACGGCAAGATCCTGATGACGAGCGAGGATGGCGATACGTTCATCGTCAAGGCTGGTCCAAAGCACGAGATCCTCGGCACGAACTCCGTCGGCGAACCGGTTTATGCGTCGCCGGCGATTGCCGACGGCCGCATCTATATTCGCGGAGAGAAGAACATCTATTGCATCGGCGGCTAAACGGTGGTAAATCCGTGAGGCTGTGTTTGCTCTAGTCCTCATTCTTTGCGCTTTAACGTTTGTAGACAACTGGCCGCAGTGGCGTGGTCCACGCGGCCAGGGTGTTTCTGACGAGAAAAACCTTCCGCTCGAGTGGAGTCCCACCAAAAACATCAAATGGAAGACGCCGATCTCCGGACGCGGGCATTCGTCGCCGATCGTTTGGGGTAACAGGCTTTTCCTGACGACCGCAGTTGAAGGCGCAGTTGTTCCCGGCGCCTCCGCCGTCAAGCACGTCATCAATGGTCAAACCGTAAAGTTTCCGGATACCGGAGGCGCGGAACGCAGTCATGCTTTGAAGCTGATCTGCGTCGACGTCGAAACGGGGAAGATCATTTGGGAGCGAACCGTCTACGAAGGACGCGTGTACGACGATCGGCAGAAGACCAATTCGTACGCGTCATCCACACCGGCGACTGATGGCCGTTACGTTTATGCGTACTTTGGATCGGAAGGACTTTACTGTTACGACTTCGACGGGAACCAGGTTTGGAAGACGACATTGGGTGGCATTGCGAAAATGGGATACGGCGAAGGGACTTCGCCCATCGTCTACGAGAACCTGGTGATCGTTCAAGCCGACAGTGAGATGGGCGATGGGTCGTACATCGCAGCGTTCGATCGAAGCAACGGCAAGCAGGTTTGGAAGACGGGACGAAAGAACCGCGCGTCGTGGTCGACGCCGGTGGTCGTGCGAGGACCCAAGCGAGTCGAGTTGATCGCGAGCGGCGCGGAAAGCGTCACGGCATACGATCCCGCGAGCGGCAAGGAGCTTTGGCAGAGCGAGGGTTTGATAAGTCATGCGATCCCATCGCCGCTGGTCGTTGATGATCTGGTATTCGTTTACGCCGGGAGTCACGACAAGCGCGGGTACGCGATACGTGCAGGTGAAAACTCAAACAAGGTTTTGTGGCGGCACGACAAGGGCACGGCTTACGTCGCGTCGGGAGTTCTTTACGACGGCAGTATTTACCTGATCACGGACAGCGGAACGATGACGGCGCTCGATGCGAAGACGGGCCAGGTGAAATACGAAGGCGGGCGTCTACCCGCCCCGTCGGTCTTCTTCGCCTCGCCGGTCGCCTTCGACGGCAAAGTCCTGATCACGAGCCAGGACGGTGACAGTTTTCTAATAAACGCCGGCCCGAAACACGAAATCCTCGCCACCAATTCGGTCGGCGAACCGGTCTACGCCTCCCCGGCCATTTCCGCGGGCCGCATCTTCATCCGCGGCGAGCGCCATCTCTACTGTATTTCGAAGTAAACGGAACCATTCTTGTCAGCGCGGCGTCTAACGTTAATAATTCCTTAGCCCGAACGTTCAACAGTCAGAATCATTGAAAGGAAGCTCGCCTTTATGTTTGAGCCAACGAAGTCTACGCCATGGTACAGGAGCCGGAAGTTATTGCTTGCACTGCCGATTGTCGTGATTGTGGTGGCGGCGGTGTGGGGGTTCGGCGTTTGGCAGGAGTCGAGGAGTAAGGACGCGCAGTACGACAAAGTCGAAGCGCATCGCCAGCAGCAGGCGGCCGAGGCCACAGCGGCCCCGGTGGCGCCTGCGAGCGCGAGTCCGGTTGCTCAACCCAGTGCGTCCGCTTCTCCGGCCGCGGGTGGGGCCGCGCCACCAGTTACTGCTTCACGAAACGATTGGACCAACTTCCGCGGGTCGCGGCGCGACGGCAAATACGACCAGTCGGTCGCGACTTCATGGCCTGCGAACGGTCTGCGGATGTTGTGGAAACAACCGGTCGGCATCGGGTTCTCATCGTTTGCAGTGGCCGACGGCAAAGCCTTCACGATCGAACAACGACGCCAACAGGAAGTTGTGGCCGCTTACGACGTCGCGACTGGTCGCGAACTCTGGAAGCAGGCGTGGAACGCCGAGTACAACGACAGTAACGGCGATGGTCCAAGATCGACGCCGACGTGGGACCAGGGACGCCTCTACGCCCTTGGCGCGACTGGCGAACTGAAATGTCTCGACGCGAATACCGGCTCCGTCATCTGGAGCAAGAACATTCTTTCCGAGAACCAGGCTTCAAACCTGCAATGGGCGCAAACAGCGTCGCCGCTCATCGTCGACGACAAAGTAATCGTGCTTCCGGGTGGCGGTGGCGGTAAATCGGTTGTCGCTTATAACAAGATGACGGGAGCGCCGGTGTGGAAAGCACTCGACGATCGTCAGGCGTACGTCTCTCCGATGCTCGTCGAATTAGGCGGCCGTCGACAGATCGTGGTCGTGAGTTCTACTCGTGCCGTTGGTCTGACTCCCGAGAACGGCGCGCTGCTGTGGAGTTATCCCTGGGATACCGACATGGGCATCAACGTGTCGCAGCCGGTCGTGGTCGACAGGAATCGGTTCTTCATCTCGTCCGGTTACGGCAAAGGCGCCGCACTCGTTGAGTTGAAGGCGACCGGGAACACATTCACTCCGGCGACGATTTGGGAAAACACCAACATGAAGAACAAGTTCAATAGCTCGGTTCTTCATAACGGTTACATCTATGGACTCGACGAGGGAATTCTCGTTTGTCTCGATGTGAATACGGGCGAGCGCAAGTGGAAAGAAGGGCGTTTTGGCTACGGGCAGGTGATACTCGCCAGCGGTCATTTGGTCGTCACACAAGGGGACACCGGCGAAGTTGCGCTGATCAAAGCGACGCCCGACAAGTACACGGAAGTAGCTCGTTTCGCGGCGTTGGAAGGGCGGACCTGGAACTATCCGGCGATCGCCGACGGGCGTTTGCTGCTGCGGAATTCAGCCGAGATGGCGGCGTACGACATCTCGGGACGTTGAACTACGCCAGCGCGTAGGAGGATTACTTTTCCGGTAGCAGCCCGGCCAGCAAAAACACGAGCGGCGCGTTCCAGTTGATGGCAGTTTCATTCGCCGCGTAGCTTTCCCACTCGTCGAGATACATCTTCGCAAACGGCAGATCCGGCAACTTCCTCATTGCCGGATCTTGCCGCGAACGATTTGGACCACCGGAGAGCAGTCCCGGCCACGGTTCGGAATTCGTGTCAGCTTGGCTGGGCCGGTGATGCGGCTGGCGGAACGGGTTTTCGCCGAGTTGGGTGACCCACGAAAGCGAGAAGGTGTTGCGGCCAAGCAAGTAGTGAAGGTTCTCTGCGGCCGCTTCAACGAAGCCGGCATCGGGCTTGGCGATGTTGGCGATCAACAGTTGCACGCCATAGTTCGCTACCACTCCGTTCGATCCCCAAACATAATCTTTGCTCAGGAGACTGACGCGGTAACCGTTCTTGTCCGTCCGGGCGACGATGTCATACGCAGCCGTGATCGACAATCGACGGATCTCATCAGCCGCGGCTTTGTTAGCGCCCTGGTCCAACATGTACGTCCACAGTGCAAGTGGGCCAACTCGCGGCCATGATGGTGGTCCAGCGACGATGGCTGGTAGTTGTTCCTGGTAATGCGAGAGGAAATAGCGATCGTAGGTCGGCTGTTTCGTGGTGCGCCAGAGTTCGGCGGCGGCCCACAGGATCTCGTCGCGTGGGTCGCGGTCGCCGTATTCGCCGGTCACCACGCCGGAAGGATTGCGAAACGTGACACTCGGATTCTTTTCCAACCAGGCCCACGCCTTTTCAGCAGCGGTTAAGCACTGCTTCGCATACGCAGCGTCGAATGGTTTGTAGACGCGGGCGGCAATAGCCATTACGGCGGCGAAGTCACCGGTTGCTGTCGAGCTTTTGTACGGTTCTTTGCCCGTGCCGACGACGTAGCTTACGAGCGGGTCCTTTTCCGGCATCACGAAATCGGCGAAGCGCTCGCTGGTCTGTTTCTGCCAAACGCCTCCGTCCGCGTCCTGCATGCTGAGCATCCAATCGAGGTTCCAGCGTATTTCGTCGAGCGTGTCGGGGATCGCGTTCTGTGATTCCGGAATATCGAGGCTGAGGTTTTTGATGCGGTTGGCAAATAGTTCGAACGTCCACAAAAGTTGGCCCGTCGAGATGCCGGAGTTCACGATGTAGCGGCCGTAGTCGCCGGCGTCGTGCCAGCCTTTCGTTGACACGTGTGGTCCAGACTTCGCAGTCGAAGCGTGATAGCTGCCGTTGAGGTGACAAGCGGCGTGTTTGAAGCCGGGAAATTCTCGCCCGAGGTCCACTGCCGTTCCGCAGCGCTGACCGTAAAACGATCGCATCGCGAGGTAGAACGCGCGCTCGTAAACAGACGAGGCGATCGCGAACGACCAACTCCGTCCGACGCCAGGCACTTCGATGTAGTACCGTCCTTCCGTCTTGAACTGCGAAAAATCCGCGGTCTGAATCAGATCGCGAGAATCGGCATCGGCGACTGCCGCGGACAGACGGTCGCGAAACACGATTGATGAGTCTGCGACTTTGCGCAAAAGAAACTCTGTCGCGGGTCCATTGGCAACGACGAAAGCGAGCTTTCGTGCGTGCGGCAGGTAACCAACCTGGTCGACTTTGATGGCCTTGGTCGGAGCGGCGGAAACCGTGATCACGCAGGCGATGATGACTAGTAGGAGACGCATTTTTTAGCCAGACAGTTTAGAAGTGTGTTTGTGCCAGTTCGTCGCTTGCTCGTACGCGTAAGCCAATGAGAGCAAGCTCGCTTCGGCAAAGTTTGGACCAGCGACTTGCAAACCGATCGGCAGACCGGCACGCGTGAAACCGCAGGGAATGGAGATCGTCGGCACGCCGTACGCGTTGAACGGCCGCGTGTTCCGCAGCCACAGCTCGCCTGCGGGATCGGGCGACATGTTCAACGCTTCTTCGATCGTAATCGGTGGCACTGGCGTCGTTGGTGTTATCAGGAAGTCTACTTCAGCAAAGACGTGGTCGATGTCGCGGCGCAGCCGGTCGAGTTCCTGTCGAGCCTCGGTGTAGGCCGCGGCGTCGATCGCCCGTGCTTGTTTTAAACGCTCTTGCATCCAGCGTCCATACTTCTCGGGTGTTGCAGCGAAGTCCTTCGCATGAACAGCGTAGACTTCCGGTCCCTGGACCGCCGCAGGCGTCGGCGGAAGTTCGACCTCCTTTACATCCGAGGACAGAACACGGATTTCTTTCAGTGCGACTTCGAATGCGGCTTCGATCTCCGTATCCAGGTCGTCAAAGAACGGCCGTCGCACAATTCCGATCCGTGGTTTCGTTTCGAGACGTGGAGCAAGTCTGTTATCACCGGCAATCGCCTGGAGCATCAGACCCGCATCGGTCACCGTGCGGCAAAGTGGACCAACATGGTCCAGCGAAGTTGATAATGGAAACACGCCGCGTGTGCTGACGCGGTCGTACGTCGGCTTCAAACCGACGATGCCGCAGAATGCTGCGGGCTCGCGCACGGAACCGCCCGTATCCGTTCCGATCGCCGCGAAACACATCCCACTCGCAACCGCCGCCGCCGAACCACCCGAAGATCCGCCCGCGATTCGATCAACGTCCCACGGATTGTGGACCGGGCCATAATACGACGAAGCCGACGTACCGCCCCACGCAAACTCCTGCATGTTTTGTTTGCCGATGAGTACGGCGCCCGCGTTCTTGAGGAGCCGCACGACCTCTGCGTCTTCAGTGGGAACGCGCTCCGCAAACAGCGCGCTTCCGCAGGTTGTTTTTACTCCGGCCGTGTCAATCAAGTCTTTCAAACCGATCGGGATGCCGTGCAATGGACCACGCCACCGGCCAGCGTGAATCTCGCTTTCGGCGGAGCGCGCCTGGGCCAAGGCACTGTCGTTCATGACGGTAATGAACGCGTTGAGTTTGGGATTGAGTTGCTCGATGCGAGCGAGACAGGCGTTCGTGAGATCTACCGGCGAGATCTCCTTCCGGCGCAGCAGTTCGGACGCGGCAGCGATACTGAGTTCGTAAATATGCATGAGATCCGTGTCCCCCCGAACGGGAAACACGGATCTCAAGATAACCCGAACTATGATCGAAACGCGAAGACTACTGCGCGACGACGGACGTGTCGTCAATCACAAACGACGTTGCGAGAGACGAGTCCTCCGTACCAAGGAAGTAGATACGAATGGTTTGTCCTCTAAACGCCGATACGTTAAACGTTCTGAACGTGTAACCCGTCGTCTCGTTTAAATTGGAAAATGTGCCAAGCGTTGCCAGCACCGTGTTGCTCGTATTGCGAACCTGTACCTGCAGCCGATCGAACTGGGTTGTGGTCGTGGTCTCCGCAGACGTGATCTTCAGCCAGAAACTCAACGTCGCGGTGTTTGCCGTCGACGGGATAGTTATCTGCTGGAACAGCGTGTCGGTATGCGTCACGCCGTAGCCGTTGAGCCATGCGTACCACGCGCCGGTGCGCGGTGTTTGCTGCGTCGAGTTGTTGATGACGCCGGCAGTCGCGGTCCAGTTAGCCGAGCCTGACTCGAATCCGCGATTGAGCAACAGTTCGACTCCCGGGGCGGGCGTCGGGGTTGGTGTTGGAGTCGGCGTTGGTGTCGGAGTAGGACCACCGGTTAACAACGAGAAGAGCAGCCGGTTGGGTGAGCCTGTTCCGGCGTTGGTCACCTTGTTCGGCGTGGAGTTGTTGATAATTGCGGCGGTCACTGTGGCCGGCGATGCCGTCGGATTCGTTTCGAGGAACAACGCGGCAACGCCCGCGACGTGCGGCGACGCCATCGACGTGC
>JAICGQ010000130.1 GCA_025923035.1 Pyrinomonadaceae bacterium
CATCGTGCCGGCGTGGGTCAAACCGGATCAATTACCACCACACGACGTGCCGCAATCATTGAAAACTTTTACTGATCCAATCGTTTTGAAGAATGAGGCTGCTCGCAAGCTGCCGGCGACTTACATCCTGACCGTTGAGAAAGGAAAGGAAGCTAAGGATGACGACTTCTTTCTGCAGTCGCAACGGGCAAAAGAGAAAGGATGGTCCATGCTGCAACTGACCTCCGATCACAATCCGCAGTGGTCTGCACCGGAAGCGCTGGTGGAGATGTTAGCCGGAATCCGTTAGCAAGTTTCCCTCTGGAGTCAGGAGGTTGTTTGGCGGCAAGGTCGCGCGAACCTAAGCGCAGCTCCTGAAAGTTCATACCGATTGGTACGCCTGAAACTGAGTAAACTGCCTCACACCTTCAAGTGGTTGACGTGAATGGAACCGCGTGCCCGAATATGCGTGTCACACAGATCGAATAAGCTTTTTCAGCAAGACCGAAAACCGGGCTTGGGTTCCTTATGTGTTCACGATCATGACACAGGATATTGAGAAGCAGCTTCCGTTTTGGATTCTAATAACACTCGCCTGTGCCTTTCTCATTATCGTACCCGTATCTGCAGCGACAAGCTCTACGCGTTCTGCGGCGGAATTTGGATCGTCATTGTCGGCGATAACAACTCCTCAAGGGCAGACGAAAGAGCGACCGCATCCAGTGCGACGGTTCTTTTCCTGGGTGAGGAAGACGGTTAGTGGTCCATTTAAAAAGCGGGTGCCGCCGATTTCTGATCCACCGTTCGTTCGCCTCAGTTCGTCCACCTCGGTGATTAGTTCCTGCCCTCCCTGGCTGCGCGCTGTGGATGACTGCTCGGCCAGTCACGAAGTGGAGCTTTCTGCAAGTGTTGGTGATCCGGATGTGGATAACAAACTGCTATATGTATGGGCTGTATCGGCGGGTAATTTACGCGGTGAAGGTCCAAAGGTGATCTGGGATTTGAGTGATGTCGCGGAGGGCACTTACAGAGCGGACGTTGAGGTGAAGGACGGTACGCTCGCAGCCAATGCCTCAACAAAAGTCACGATTGCACGGTGTCGGATCTGTGAAATAAGAGAATCGCCCTGTCCTACTATAATGGTGAGCTGTCCGGACAACGCTAAATCAAACCAATCGACGACATTTCAAGCGGATGTTTCTGCCGGTGATCCTGGCGTAAAGGTAACCTACACATGGTCGGTCAGCGCAGGAACGATTAGCCGCGGTCAGGGAACCTCGATGATCACAGTGGACGTCTCCGATGTTACCCGCGGATCAATAACCGCGACGGTTTCAATAGGCGGTCATCATCCGGCGTGCTCAAATACTGCAAGTTGCACCACGCAAATAGCCGGCAGAGTTGCGAAGGCGGGCTGCCAGCGTTTCTAAGCTCCATCATCGTGACGGTGGGATGGACCGTCATACCGGAGTACACTTGCACGTTGTGTCGGAATGGCATGAACGCCTGCTTCGTAAGTTTGCGTGCGCAGTCGTTCAATCAGAACGTTAGTTTAGGGTGAATTAAGATGAGGTACCTGGTTGCATTTTTGGCATCGATGATACTTTTTGTGACGTTCAGCTCCAGTAATGTCGGAACCAATTCACTGGTGCAGACGAAATTCAAATCCGGTATCTCTGGGAGAGTTACTGACCCAAGCGGTGCGGTGATCGTTGGCGCCTCAGTCCATTTGGTTGCTCGCACCACCCGAAGAACGGTTTCCGTTAACACCAACGACAGCGGAGAGTACACAGCGGATCTTGAACCTGAGATTTACGATGTCGAAGCTGAGGCTGCCGGATTCAAAAAGGCCAGACGTAAGTATATTCCTGTGCAACGCGAGGCCCGAAGCTTCGTGGATTTCATGCTCGAACCTAAACAGGAATGAGTACGCGAATTGGTAACTTGCTCGGGCGAGATCGCGGGGACCTCGATTGGACCACCCACGCCAGGTGATTATAGCGACGAATAACCGCTGAGAACGAGTTTAGTGTGGCGCGCCGAGGAAGGATGCGAGGCGGAGCAGATCGGCGAAGACACCCGCTGCTGTTACCTCGGGGCCGGCGCCGGGGCCGCGTACGATCATCGGTTGGGTGTTGTACCGCGCGGTCTGGAAGCTCACGATGTTATCGCTCCCGGTCAGGTTTGCGAACGGGTGCTCTACGGGGAAGTTGCGCATTTCGGCTGAGAGGTTGCCGTCACTGTCGATCGTCCCAACGTAGCGCACTACCTCACCCTTCGCGCGCGCGGAGTTCAATAACTCCGCCATCGTCTGATCGTGTTTATCCAGCGACTTCAGATACTGGTCCACCGTCCCGCCGCGTAAGTCTTCGGCGACCAAACTCTCAACCCGAACCGAATCCATCTCGACTTCGAGCCCCATCTCACGCGCGAGAATGATGAGCTTGCGAGCGAAGTCCAGACCCGACAAATCCTCGCGCGGATCCGGTTCAGTCAAACCCAACGAGTGCGCCTCGCGAACGACTTCCGAGAACGTGCGATGGCCGTCGAGTGAGTTGAAAATGTAAGAGAGCGTTCCGGAAAGCACGCCTTCGATCTTGATGACCTCATCGCCGGTCTCCACCAACCCGCGAAGCGTTTGAATAATCGGCAGTCCGGCGCCCACATTCGTTTCATACAGGAAGTATCGCTGATGCTGGCGCGCGGTTTCGCGCAAGCTCCGGTAGGCCGATAACGGTCCCGCATTACTCTTCTTGTTCGGCGTAATGATGTTGATTCCCTTGGCGAGCCAACTCTCGTAATGCTCGGTCAGTTCGGCGCTGGCCGTTGCGTCGATCAGCACCGCGTGCGGCAGATGGTCCGCATTAACGTGATTGATAAACGTCTCGAGGTCTGCCTCTTTCGAGCTCTCGCCCAACTGGTCCTTCCATTGATCGAGCGCGACGTGCCGGTCAGCAAGGATCATCTTGCGGCTGTTCATGATCCCGCGCACTCTCAAGTCGATACCGCGATGACGCTTGAGCTCGTCGATTCGCGTTTGCAGTTGGCCCAGCAGCGTGCCACCGATCAAACCCGTGCCGATCACACCGATCGAGAGTGTCTGGTTCGACAGGTAAAAGGCGGAATGTATGGCGCGTAACGCTTTCGTCGCCTCAGCCTGTTCGATCACCGCCGAGATATTTCGCTCGGATGACCCCTGGGCGATCGCGCGCACGTTGATGCCGGCCTTGCCGAGCGCGCTAAAGAACATTCCCGCCATGCCCAACCGCTCTATCATGCCGTCGCCAACCATCGCGATGATGCAACAGTCGTCCGTCAGATCGATCGTCTGAATCTCGCCACGGTCTATCTCCACCACGAATGTTTCCTGGACGGTCTTTTTCGCAAGCTCGGCATGCACCCGCGGAACGGCGAAGCAGATCGAATGCTCGGAGCTGGCTTGCGAGATCATCACGACGGAGACGTCAACCGCGCGCAGCGCACCAAACACTTTGTGGGCCACACCCGGAATGCCAATCATTCCGGTGCCTTCCACATTGATCAGGACCATGTCTTCCACTGCGGCAAAGCCCTTGATGGGCATGTCCTTCGGCGAGGTTGCGGAGATTCGTGTGCCCGGCGCATCAGGCTTGAAAGTGTTCTTGATCCACACCGTGATGTTGTGCGCGATTGCCGGCGACATCGTCGCGGGATGAATGACCTTGGCCCCAAAATATGCCAGCTCGGCCGCTTCCTGGTACGACATCTCGGGTATGACAACCGCATCCGGAACTCGACGCGGATCCGCACTGAACACACCATCGACGTCGGTCCAGATCGTGACGTCATCAGCGTTCAACAACGCACCGAAGATCGAAGCCGACAGGTCGCTGCCGTTACGTTTCAGCGTCGTCGCGACGCCGTCGTGCGTCGACGCGATGTACCCGGTGACTACAAGGAGGTCAGTGTCGAGACAAGCTGCCTCGTCGACGTGCAACTTTTCCTTCGAAGTCTTCCAATCAACAGTGACCGAGTTGGCGTTCGTCTCAACGACGAGGGCCTTGCGAGCGTCGAGCCAGGTCGCCCGGTGGTCCTGAGACTCGAAGTAAGCGTGCAGCAGTTGGGCCGACCACAATTCGCCGTGACCGGAAACGAATTCGATGATGCGCTCGGAAGCCAGTCGAGTGATCCAAACGCCTCGCAGCACTTCCTTGATAGCGTCGAAATCGGATACGACAGTGTCTCTTAGCCTCGACGCCGGCGCATTTCCAAGCTGTAAACCAGCGATGGTCTGAAGGTGACGATCTTCGAGCGCGGCGAGTGTCTGCAAGTACGATTCGTTGTTACTCGCCGCGAGATTTACTGATTCAATCAGCGCGTTCGTGACGCCACTCATCGCTGAAACGACAACCGCCACACGTTCTCCCGCGCGTTGCGAAAGAATGATCTCACTCGCCGATCGATAGCGATCGGCATCGGCGAGACTCGTGCCGCCAAACTTGTGAACTGTCCATCGTGAAGTCATGTCGACGTAAGTTAGTTCAAGTCACGCTTAGTAGCAAAGCTTTTGTCGTCCAAAATTCTGAACGATCGCTTTTGAGTTTAACGCGACGAACCATCTCTCCGCACTTTCAAATTTTTGCGAGTAATCCAAGAACAGAAAGATCGCGTTCCAAGATTCTGAATTGACAATCGAGCGAATGGTCGAAGGTTGAGGTTCTGTCACAAACGAACAGACAACTTACGTCCACTCGTAGCGTCGATCAGAAAATCGGAATGGGCTTTGCATCAAGCATTGATCAGGCAAGCACTACCGATCGCCTGGGTTCAAGTTCCAGTTCGCCACGTAATACGAAAATTTGTACCGCGTCCGCTTAACTCGCTTTCCAAGGAGGAACTCATGACTGTTCGAATGCTCCTTGTGGTGGCCGTGATATTCACGTTGTCAACACTTGCTTTTGGTCAAACTAGTCGCGGCACTGTTACCGGAACAGTGACCGATCCCAACGGCGCAGTGATCGCCGGCGCAGAAGTTACCTTGACCAGCGCCGCAACGAAACTGAGTCGTAATACCACAACTAACAGTGAAGGACTCTATCGATTCGAAGCTGTTGATCCGGGAACTTATTCAGTCAAAGTCAACGCCACCGGTTTCGGTGAGGTTGTTAGCACAGGCATCGTCGTGCAAGCGAATCAAGCGTCGGACGTGCCGACGCAAATGGCCCCTGCTGGTCAGGTGGAAACAGTTAACGTCGCTGCTGACGCGGGCCAGTTGCTTCAAGTCGAAGCACCAGTACGAGGCGGCAACATCGATAGGGTAAGAATTACGGAACTGCCGGTCGCGGGCCGCAATCCCGTTGCTCTCGCACTGACTCTTCCGGGCGTTTCCACCAACCGCTTCGGCTTCGGCGTGGGCACGTTTTCCGTAAACGGCTCGCGCGGCCGCTCAAACAACTTCCTGATCGACGGCACTGAAAACAACGACATCTCAGTCGCCGGACAGGGCTTCCAGATCACAAACCCCGATGCGGTGCAGGAAGTTTCGGTCCAGACTTCGAATTACGATGCGGAGTTTGGCCGTGCCGGCGGCGCAGTGGTGAACACGATCACGAAGTCAGGTAGTGATGAGTTTCACGGCAGTGTTGCTTATCTCCTGGATAGCACGCGCGACGACGCCATCACCAACACGCAGTCGACTTCAGCAGTGATTCAGCAGCGCGGTCATCCGCCGCGAGGCACCGAGCAGTACTACGCTGGAACACTCGGTGGTCCATTGCTGTTTCCACACTTCGGCGAAGGCAAACCGATGTGGACCTACGATGGCCGTCAACGGACTTTCTTCTTTGCTGCGTGGCAGGAACAGTTTCGCAGCGCTTCAGCACAGGCAACCAGGACGGTTTTATCGCAGGCCGGACGCAACCAGTTGCGCAGCCTCTTTCCAGTCGGCGCGAATCCGCGAGTTGATCTGCTCATGGACGTGACGAAACAGGTTATCGGCGAAACGAATTTTCAGAACATCGACATCGGTGCTCGTCCGGGTTGTCCGGCGCCCTGCAACATTCAGTTTGGAACGGGTTCGTTGTTCGTCCCGCAAACGTACCGCGAGCGTCAGGCGCAATTGCGCATCGATCACAAGATCGGCGAGAACGATCAGTTCTCAGTGCGTTACTTGTTTGACGATCAGAAGGATCCGCTGGGAGGTGGAATCACGTTCCCGGGCTTTGGAACCGCGAACAACAACACCTATCAGAATCTGCTCCTGACCGAAACGCATATCTTCTCACCGAGCTGGACCAACGAAGCACGTCTCGCTTACAACCGGATCCTGATCGACTTCCCGCTGAATCCTGACGATTCACTCGGTCTGGTGTTACCGCGCTTCGACATCTCGACGCTGAGCCAGTTTGGCATTGCCACGAACCTGCCTCAGGGTCGTGTCGCAAATAACTATGTCTTCCAGGACACAGTCACTCACGTACGCGGAAATCACACGTTCCGCTTTGGTTTGGATCTACTCCAACAGCGGTCACGACAGTTTGCGCCGATCGTGGAACGTGGTTTATTGACCTTCCGCGCGGGTGGCGGTTTCACTGCGCTCGGTAATTTCATCGACAACTTTGCCGGATCGGGCGGCGGCACACAGCGCGACTTTGGCAGCCCGCGCTACTATCCGTTCCTGTTCCGCCAGGCGTACTTCGCGCAGGACCGCTGGCGCGTTAACGACGCACTCACGCTCACACTCGGTTTGCGTTACGAGAACTTCGGCAACGCCATCAACACTCTTCAGACCGCCGCGTTTACCGGATTGTTCAACGTCGATCCGGTGACGTTTACTGGTCCATTCAGTCAGCCGAACGAGGTCGAGGACGACAACAACAACTTCGCCCCGACGATCGGTGTTGCTTACTCGCCTTCATTCGAAAACGGATTGCTGGGTCGAGTATTTGGCGATCGCAAGATGGTGATCCGCCTGGGTTATCAACTCGGTTACGATTCGTTCTTCAACAACATCGCCTCGAACGCCGCGACGTCTTCGCCGAACGTGGTCGCGACTGCGGTGCCGTCGGTAATCAACGCCGGCGCGCCACGAGGCTTGACAAACGTTACCGGTGCGTTGCCGCTAACTCCGCGTCCGTTGTCGCCACTCGATTCTCAGACCCTCGTCGTCCCGAATCTGGTGAATCCTTACTATCAGCGCTGGTCGTTCGGATTTCAGCGTGAACTGCCCGGCAACCTGGTTGTCGATGCTTCTTACGTCGGCTCGAAGGGAACCAAGCTCTATCTCAACGAGGACTTGAATCCCAGCGTTCCGATCGTAGCGACGGCCTTCCATCCCGGGATTCAGCGAATCACTCCGGCGGGGTTCACGGGTTCAACCACGTGCGCGCCGAACACAACCGGATGTCTGATCTCCGGCCGGCTCGACAACTTGCAAGGCTCGCGTTTGACTCGCACGAACGGTGGTTCGTCGAGCTACCATTCCGGGCAGTTGTTGTTGACGCGGCGCTTCACTGACGGTCTTTCGATCAGCTCCGCTTACACGTGGTCCAAGCTGATCGACAATGCGAGCGAGGTCTTTACGGTGGCGGATACCAACTTGCCGCAACAGGCTTCGTTCCCGTCGATCTTCGGAGGGCAAGCGGCTGAACGTGCGGTATCGTTCTTCGATCGCACGCACCGGTTCTCGTTGACTTACGTTTACGAGCTTCCCTGGATGAGAAATCAACAGGGCTTTGTCGGACACGTGCTGGGAGGTTTTCAGATCTCAGGTGTGACGACGTTTGAAACCGGCGTGCCGCTCACGGTTGTTAATGGTCAGGATGCCGACTCGATCGGCGGAAACCTCGATCGTCCGGACTTCAATCCGAATGGTCAAACGGGTGTTCGTGCCGTACCGGCGATCGCAACCGCCACGGCCAATCCATGTGGCGTCGCGGTTGGTGCGACCTTCTACACCAATCCTGACGCCAGCGGCGCGTGTATCAATCCCGCGAATGCGCAGTACATCGGATTGCTGGCGGGAACTGGACGGCGCGGTAATCTGGGTCGCAACACGCTGCGCACTCCAGGTCAGAACAACTGGAACGTTAACGTCTTGAAACGAGTTAATGTTGGTGAATCGAAGTTCTTCGAACTGCGGGCTGAGTTCTACAACATTTTCAATCATCCGCAGTACGGAACGTCGAGCGTAAGTCCGTTTGCACCGCTCGCCACGGGTGTGCCGGCTAACGTTTTCACTTCGGCAGCGGGTCAGTTCCTCCATCCGGAGTTTTCTGACGGCGGCGGCCGCGTGATTCGCTATCAGTTGAAGTACTCGTTCTGAGAACTTCACCAGCTCTCTCCGGAAGGCCCGGCGGTCACTAGCACGCCGGGCTTTTTTCTGTGGTTTGAAAACGAAATCCGCGGAGAGTTACTACACGAACGCGACCTTGTAGAGTGAAGTCTTGAACTTGTCGAGGTTTTGACCAGTGCCGCGGTAACTCGAGCCGATGGCCCAGACAAAATAGCAGTCCTTCGGATCGCCATAGACAGGATGCTTTTCACCGGGAGCTTTTCCGCGCCGGGCCTGAATCAACCGGCAGGGCAGATCGAGGGTGATCTCCTGCCGCTGGGCCAAAGTGTTCTTATCCAGCACGTAGATCTTCGTTCCATGCGAAACGAACAGTAAGTCGTGGGTCACCAGCAAACTTGCCGCACGCGCGCGGTTGTACCAGATAGGGGAACGAAGAGTTGAAGAGGTCGTATCCTCCACCATGTACGTGATAGCGGAGGGAAGCGTAGTGCTTCGCTTGTCGTTTACCTCAGTCGTGTTGATACGCGTGATCTTCAAGCCATCCAGGTTGGGCCGGGAATGCGCACAGAAGACTGCGGGCTGTACCGGATCGATCGATACGGCCTCTTGTCGTCCGGCGCCGTCGACAGCGACTTCCATTACAGTCTTTTTCTTCAAATCGATTAGAAACAGTCCACCCTCAACAGAGATAACTGCCAGAACGCCGGCAACGACGTCCATCGGAGAGAACGTATATGGAGTGACCCATGCCGGCGCGTCGTCCATACGCGTCTGTCGAAAACCTTTTTGCGCATCCAAATTCAAATCTCTTTCGTCGACGTGTTCCATTAAAGACCGTACAGCGAAACTGTAGCTGTGCTTAACGCCAACGCCGCGAAACTGCAGACCGAGCGTGTGAAACCTGGTGTCGTTTGCTGAGCCCTTCAGACACGTAATCACCTGTTGCCACGCCACGGGAACTCTGCGACTGAAATTCAGCGAGAGGTCATAAACATAAATGTAATTGTCTTTGAATATGGCGAGCACCTGATCGCGCAACACCGTCAGGCTGTTAGGTGTAACGAAAACTCCAGACGCTTCTCGAGCGTCATGCGCCTTGATTGAAAGCGTGTCCGCCTCAATCTTCAACACCTCCGCCTTCTCCCCTGTTGGCGGCGAAGCGAGCGGAACGTAGAACGAAGCCAAATCTCTACTCGGCACGCCGTCGCCGATGTACACACCTCCCAAAGCCTGCTCGAGTTTGTAGCGAATCGCGCAATCGTAATCATCGCGGTGTGAAGTGGGCCGCGTGACCGAAGGCGATTCGATCCGCAGCCCAAACGTCTGGTTCGCATTGATCCGCAAACGCTTTGTTTGAGCCTCATTGCCCAACGTTTCTTCGATTCCGTGAGGCATAGCGAAGTCGACGTGAAAGAACAATTCACCGGCTCCATGCGCGTAAATCGAAAACGGCGTGGAGTTGTATTTGATCACCAGCGGCTCGCCCTTATACGGCTTCTCGCGATCGGCCGCAGTTGAAGCATACGGCGAACGCAGCCACAACTGATAAGGACTTAGATTGCGTAAGCTCAGCGTTATGCCGTTGACGAACGGCGCCGAGATCGGCTCGATCAGACCATCCGATGGACCCTCTCTTCGTGTCTCCGGCACTTCGACAACCGACGCTGTACCGCGCGCGTCGACGGCGATGCGCTTGAAGACAGTTGTAGCAGTCGCAAGGTTTGGACCAGACAGTGTCAGCTCGAGGAAGTACTCGTTTGTGACGCCGGCAGGGCGCCGCATCAGGAAACGCAACGTCGTAGTCGGAGGATCAAGTTCGTTGAAGCGTAATTGAAAATACTCAGCGTGCCCCGATCTGAGATTAACAAGCGCCGGCGGAGTCATTTCCACGGGACCCGTCGAAGTCAGTGCCGTAACACCAGCCTTGCGGCAGGTGTCGTTCATCTCCACGAACTCCATGTCGCCAGTGTTGACGATCTTGAACTCGCGCTTCTTGTTGAGAAGCGGCGCTAGTGGTTTAGACGGTAAATCCGTGACGTAATCGTGCGCGAAGAGATGTTCGGAACTGACGGCGAGCGTGTAAGTGTCGCCGTTGGCATCGACCATCCACAGTCGCTGTGAATCGCCTCCGCGAAATGCAACCACACCTTCCTTGACATCAAGTCCATGACCGCACCTGGCCCAACGATTGTTTTGCGGACTGTAGACCAGATCCTGCGGGATCGTGCCGGTGTTTTTCGGAGTAAGAGTTTCGTAAGGCAGAACATTCCTGAGACCAAAACTATCGAGCGATGCCAGCGATGGCACAGAACTCGGACTCAATACCGCCAGCACACGGCCGACGGGAACGAGCAGTCCCTGTTGGACCATCGACATTGACCGCTGACCCGCAACCTGATCGACGGCGCCGGCGGCCAACTCAGCTTCAAGTTTGCCCGGACCGACTATGAAACGAAACATCTGACCTGTGTTGCGATTCAACGCATAAAGCGAGTCGTCGAACGCTAGCAGCCGGTAGCCCGGCAGGATCTCGAGCGCAGGTTCCGTGCGATACTCGGCCTTCTTCGCTTTGCGATCGAAGCTCACGGAAAACGCACGGCGAGCTAAGCCGGTTTGCATCAACGCCTCCACGACGACATAAGCGCGACTCTCATAAACGACGAGATCGAAAATCGACCCGCTACGCATCATCGGCCGAACATCCACGGGAAGATCGAGTGGCACGATGTCGTCGGGAGCCCCTGTCGAGGTGTAAAGCGCGACTTGCAGATCGTCTTCATTAGTTTTCCGCAAAGCTACGAATCGATCGCCTAAAGCAGCCAGTGCGATCCACGCCTTCGGCTTATCTGTTGTCGATGGCTTGAAGTCAACTTTCTCAACCGACTCGTAACTGATGTTGTCAGAAAAGTCGTGGTCGCCGACTTTGGCGGTCCAGAGTCCGTCGGTGGTCAGCAACGCGATTCTTGGTGCAGCAACGGCGAGTCCGACTGGTTTTCCGGTGAAGTTAGACTTCTGCATCTTTCGCCACGGAACGATCTTGTACGTGGCGGTCGATTCGATGCGCGGCGTTTTATCGATCTCGATGTTGAGGTTGACCGACACCTGCGTTTCCTTGTCGGCCTTGCCCGCATTGATGCGCATCACGCCTACGCCTTCGGGATAACCGCTCAAGGTCATCTCGGTTAGAGGAATTCTGCGCGTGCCGCCGGCGTCGATGACAACCGCCTTCACGCCCCACGCGGCCCAGTCAAACTCAACCAGTCCATAAGGCAGCACGCGATGCGGGCGCGCCGAGATGAATCCGTACTTTTCGCGCGTGTAGACGTCGAGTGAAAGCACTCGGACTACCTGCAAGTTTGGCTTCCCCGGTCGTGTCACTTCGGCTTGCAGGATGTAGGTCATGGTACCGACGGCTTTGATTTGAAACGAGCCGTCCGACATTCTGTAATCGGAGTTGGTACTGTTGCTGAGCGTCCATTCCGAATTGCCACCGGGCAATGGCCCACGCAATGTCGCGCTGACACCGTTCTTGACGACCCACGAGATCTTCACGTCAGTCGGCGGTTTGAGCATCGTCGGACTTGCCTGATCGCTGGTCAGTGTAACCACCCAGTCCTCGGCCGGATCAGACTTCCACTCGAGTATGCCGCTGTCAGGCCGGTCACCGCTTGCAGTTCCGTGTTGATAGATATAGGGAAAGCTGAC
>JAICGQ010000131.1 GCA_025923035.1 Pyrinomonadaceae bacterium
AGCCGGAACAGAATCCGTAACAGGCGCAAAAGGACCACGATCGCGTTGACGTCAGTTTGCGTCGCGCGAAGGGCCGCCTGAAAGGTATAGCCCGGTGTCGGACTACCTTTGCTCACCGGCAGGTTAGTGTCCGTCAGAACGTCTTCGAAGAAAGTAGCGTCGTTCATCATTTGACTCGCCCAGGACTTCAGAAGCGACACATGCTGAAAGGATTCATTGACGTAAACGGAAACACACGTCCGCTGCCGCCGCCCTTCTTTCGCTTCTTGCGATACAGGATCACGACCGGCACGACCGGCTTGTTCTGATCAGCTTCGGGCAAAGTTGAACGGGCGCGGGTGACGGCATCCGTCACTTCGTCCATCAGATAGCCATGGCCGTTCTTCAAGTCCTTGATGGCTCTTCTTTTCCGTTTGCCGAGATCCACGATCACTGGCGTATGAGTTTGTGTTTTGTCCATCTTCTCCTCCGAGCCTGGCGACTCTCGTGATGTTGGTTAGCAAAAAAAGGAATTCACCCCTGGGTACGGGCCCTGGGGACGGTGGTTTTCAGACAAGATCCGGAGTCAATGAGGACTGAGGACCATCGAGAGAAAACAACAATTTCCTGCAGTCGCAATTAGCTTGGCAACGCGAAGTGAGTTGGTGCTAGTGGCGACAGCGATCCGTGATCTTCCAGAACCGGCACGATGGTTCTGGCTGACCTTTTCAAAAGATCACCCGCTTTTTCTTGAGTTTACCGGGGGATCGGGAGAGCTCTCACGAGTCTCCTAATCTCTTTCCTTCTTCGTCTGGTGTTGAGTGCCTTGGCGAAGTCGGTAAGTACCGGAGTTGAATTAGCGACGGCTTCGGCGATACCGACCGAGGCGTTTTGGTACGAATCTACGATTGTGCCGTCACGTCTCTTCCGTTCGGACTTATCGCGCTGTTCACGATAGGTCTTCACTCCCTTATCAACTGCTTTGCTGACCCGTCGCAGTGATTTAGAAGCACGGTTTTCGATATCAATGAGACGTCTTGAGGACTTTGACGAACCTCGTTTCTTCTTCTTCCTTCTTTTCGGTTCGTCAACAGAAATGTAGACGTGTGAAGTGGTATCCGGTGGTGGTGTTGTTGCACCTTTACCGCCTGACGACGGTTGATTTGGAGTTTGCGCCATAGGGTTTGAGCCTCCTGTTGGCGAATAACGCGACAAACAGTTAAATATTTCAGCGAGGTGTAACGCGCCTTATACGCCGATCAAGTAGCAGTGTCAAGACTTATGTGCAGGTGTCGTTAGCACATGATGTGTCCGGTGAAATTAGCAAATGAAATGTCGGGTCTGAGCGGCAGGTTCAATAGCTGTATGACACGATGCGGTCATGAAGCAGATGAGCGCAGCCGCAGTGGAGCGGGCGCGGCGCGTGCTAAACTGGCTGGCCCAAAGCCTGTGAAATCTTCTTTCACAAAACCGGTAGTGGTGATCGTTCTGCTCGTTCCGCTCACATCGCTCGCGTTGTGGGCGGAAGGGCGTTTGTTCTCCTGCTCGTGTGGCGAGTTTAGGTTTTGGGTCGGAGACACGTGCAGCTCGCAGAACTCACAACAACTCTTCGACCCTTACAGCTTGACTCACATACTCCACGGGTTCCTGATGTTCTGGTTGGTAACAGTCCTCTTCAAGAAAATCGCCTGGCCGTGGCAACTCGCGCTCGCGGCGATCTTCGAAGCGTTGTGGGAAGTTCTGGAAAACACCAACTACGTCATCGATCGCTATCGCGAACAAACCGCCGCACTCGGGTACACCGGCGACACCGTGGTGAACTCGATCGGCGATCTGTTCTGCGCGATCGCGGGCTTTCTTATCGCGCGCCGTCTTGGCTGGCGCTGGTCGTTGGTCGTGTTCCTGTTGTTTGAGGCGGTCCTGTTCGTCTGGATACGCGACAGTCTGCTGCTTCAGATCCTGATGCTCATTTACCCCGTGAACGCGTTGAAGTTGTGGCAGATGTGCCTGTAGTGTTTGCCGGCGGCACGAGCACGCGATTGTTGAGATCGCGTAGCGCGGCGATGTTCTTCTCGCGCAGCATCACGGTGTCTTTACCTACCTGAATCTCGATCGTATCTGACGCGATGATTTTCTTGAACATCTCGTAAGGGATGGTGGCTTGCAGTCTCTCGATCTTCGTGTCCCACGTACCGGGTTTCTTATTCGTAATCAGCTCCATTCGCCCGAACTTGAATGTCTTGTCGTAGGTCGAAATCGATAGGTCTCTCTGATCGGGCGGATGCGTTTGCACCCAGTCCTGGTTTTCAAAGACGACCATTAGCGTCACGTTACGGACGTAATTGAGTTGCATGCCGGGCATGTGCAAGGTCACTTCAATACTGACGCAGCCGTCCGTGAACTTGTCTTTGACGCCGTCGCAACTGACCTTCATCTTCTGAAGGCGCATCAGTGTTTCGTAGGTAAAGCCGTCGTACTTCGATTCGATCTTCCCGCCATGTTTGACTTGCGCCAGCACAGACTGTGAGAACATGATCACTCCGCAGCCCAAAACGAGAATGACTCTGCGCATACTTATCCCTCCGCGTATCAGGATCGCTTTGCCGGTTTGACAGTGGTGAAGAATTAGGGCAGAACCCTCGGGAAGGCTCTTGAGCACCATAGCGAAGCAAAAGCCGTCGTGTCAATAAACTATTTCGTGACGCACGAAGTTGAGGAACGCCGATTAATGAATACTGACGACATCATCGAACCCCTGCGCCGGGCCAACGAAGAATTTGCCCGCAATTATCCTGGTGAAACCGGCCGTCGCCAGCCTGTACACACCGTTTACGGCGGCGCTCATCTTTTTAAAACCGATTCCGCGCAACGGCTCGGATCGCTCGCGCGACGGTCGATGGAACAGTTTGCGCCCGACGCTGCGTCGTTTGCGAAAGCCGTCGAGCTGCCTGGCGGAACGGACCTGCACGCCACGATTTACCGGCGGGTTGTCGAGAAGTTGCAACGCGAACCGGTCGAAGACTTTCGCATCGATTTCGAAGATGGTTACGGCAATCGACCCGACGCGGAAGAAGATGGACATGCGGCGTCCGCTGCTGCGGAAGTCGTTGGTGGTCACAAGAACCGCACGCTCCCGCCGTTCATCGGCATTCGGATCAAACCATTCAACGAGGAGTTGCGCGCGCGCAGTTTTCGCACGCTCGATATTTTTGTTTCCAGTCTTGTTGAAGGAAACGACGGGCAATTGCCCGACAACTTCGTCGTGACGCTGCCGAAGATCACGATTCCCGAGCAAGTCGCAGCGCTCGTCGCGCTCTTGAAGCAACTCGAGAAGAAGACGGGTCTCGACGAAGGCAGTCTTAAGTTTGAAATGATGATCGAAACGACGCAGTCGATCATCGATCATCGTGGTCAACTCAATCTGCCGCTGCTGTTGGCCCAGGCTGAAGGACGCTGCATCGCCGCTCACTTCGGAACGTACGACTACACCGCCGGGTGCAGCATCACCGCCGCGCATCAGCACATGCTTCATTCGGCGTGCGACTTCGCGAAACACATGATGCAAGTTTCGTTTGCAGGCACGGGCGTGTGGCTGTCAGACGGCGCGACGAACATCATGCCGGTGGCGCCGCATCGTGCTCCCGAAGGTGGCACGTTGACGCAACAGCAGATCGACGAGAACCGCGCAACGGTGCATCGCGCGTGGAAGCTGCATTACAACCACATTCAGCATTCGTTGATCAACGCCTTCTACCAGGGTTGGGACCTGCATCCCGCGCAACTCCCCACGCGTTACGCCGCCGTGTATGCTTTCTTCCTCCAAAGCCTCGACGCCGCTTCTGAACGTTTGAAAAACTTCGTCGACAAAGCTGCGAAAGCGACGCTGGTCGGGGACGTGTTCGACGACGCCGCAACGGGTCAGGGACTGCTGAATTACTTTTTGCGCGCCGTCAATTGCGGCGCCATTAGCGAAACTGAGGCGGTCGAACGTTCCGGCCTGAGTCTGGTCGAACTTCGCTCCGCTTCATTCGTGAAGATTCTCAAGAACCGCGCAGCGCTATAAACAACAGGAACCATCATGCGATTTAAAATGTTCGTCTTATTCGTTGTCACCATGAGCCTGATCACAAGCATTTCCACTGCACAAAACGGCGATCCGGAACTCGCACGCAAGATTGCGCGGTTCGCGCCGACGGAACTGACGGCCGACACGTCGAAACTAACGGCGAAAGATCGCCAGGCGCTCGACAAGATCATCGCGGCGGCGAAGTTGCTCGATCCGTTGTTCCTGCGACAAGTTTGGAGCGGTAACGAAGCGCTCGACAAGAAACTCAGGGCCGATACGTCGGCGGCGGGCCGCCAGCGTTTACACTACTTCCTCATCAACGATGGTCCATGGTCGCGGCTCGATGAAAAAGCGCCGTTCATCGATGGCGTCCCGCGCGAAAAGCCGGAACGCGCGAACTACTATCCCGAAGACATGACCAAGGACGAGTACAACGCGTGGCTGAAAACGCTGCCTGAACCTGAACAGGCAAAAGCGACGGGTTTCTTCCACCTGATTCGTCGCGGCGCAGACAAGAAGTTGACCATCGTGCCGTACAGTCAGGCTTACAAAGACGTTCTCGATCCGGCAGCGAAGCTGCTGCGCGAAGCCGCCGCGCTCACAACCAACGCGACGCTGCGAAACTTTCTCACCAAGCGCGCCGACGCGTTCGGATCCGACGATTACTACGCCAGCGACGTCGCCTGGATGGATCTCGACTCGCCGATCGACGTCACGTTTGGTCCATACGAAACTTACGAAGACGAGCTGTTCAGTTACAAGGCTGCGTTCGAAGCGTACGTAACACTTCGCGACGACGCGGAGACGGCGAAACTCGCGAAGTTCAGCGGCTATTTGCAGGAGCTGGAAAACAACCTGCCGATCGACGCGCGTTATCGCAATCCGAAACTCGGTGCAGCGTCGCCGATCCGCGTCGTGAACGTCGTGTTCAGCTCCGGTGAAGGCAACAGCGGCGTGCAAACCGCGGCTTTCAATCTGCCGAACGACGAGCGCGTCATCAAGGAGAAAGGCTCGAAGCGCGTCATGCTGAAGAACACGCAGGACGCAAAGTTCAACAAGACGCTGATACCGATCTCGAAAGTTGTGCTCGATGCGGCGGATCAAAAAGCGCTCGCGTTTGACTCGTTCTTCACGCACATTCTCTGTCACGAGCTGATGCACGGCCTTGGACCGCACAACATCAAGATCGACGGTCAGGACACGACTGTGCGAAAGCAATTGAAGGAGCTTTATTCGGCGATTGAAGAAGCGAAGGCGGACATGACGGGCCTGTGGGCGCTGCAATACATGATCGATCGCGGCATCATCGAGAAGAGTATGGAGCGAACGCTCTACACGACGTATCTCGCGAGCATGTTTCGTTCGGTGCGCTTTGGTATTACAGAAGCTCACGGCCGCGGCGTCGCGCTGCAGTTCAACTACTTAACCGATGAGGGCGCGATTAAGTTCAACCAGGCGAGCGGGACGTTCAGTGTCGACGCGTCGAAGATCAAAGACAGCGTCCGCAAACTCACGCACGACCTGCTCATGATCGAAGCCGAAGGTTCTTACGACCAGGCGAAAGCGATACTCGACAAGTTTGCTGTGATTAGGCCACCGATGGAGCAGGCGCTCGACAAATTGAAAGACGTGCCAGTCGACATCGAGCCCGTGTTCCCGTTGGCGAAGTGAGATTTTGCGTCTCCCCAGAGATCCTTGCGACCAGCAAGTGAGAGGTCAATGTGCTTTTTAAAACATGTGTCTCTCGCTGAGGTCTCGTTCAGTTCTTCCGGAAATGTTTTCTGAAGAACGTCGCGATCTTCCAGGCGTCGATCGCTTTCCACGGAAGCTCGCCGGTGGTGTAGTGCCCACAGGGAAGCCAGACGATGTCGAGCGGAAGATCGAGCCGCTGCGCCTCGGCGATCGCTTCCTGTGAGAGGTGGATCGGAAACGTCAGATCGTAACGCGCGACGATGAAGCGCATCGGCCTGTGGCCCATCTGCGTCATCCGCGACATGAATGGGTATGGGCTGATCGGTTCCCAGCACCGCCGGAGTTCATCCAGCGTCAACCGGTCGCCAAAACCCTCGCGCACGTGCGCCGTCGAGAGCCCGTGCCACACGACGTCCGCAACGTAGCCCGAAACGTGATTGAACGCGCCGGCATTCAGATGCGGTTCGTGAGCAAAAGCGAGAAACGCGATACACGAACCGACGCTCGTGCCCAAGATCCCGACCTGTTCGTAACCTTCATTCTTCAACCAATGCACCGCGGCGCGCGTGTCCAACACCGCTTGTCGCATCGACTGGATCGTCCGTCCGACGTTCGTGCTGACAAGGTGATCGGCGCGTTCGATCTCGGGCGGCTTACGTTGCAAATGGTACGGAAGCGTCAGGCGCAATGCCGACATCCCGATGAAGTTGAAGATGCGACACGCTTCGACGTGGCTTTCCGGTTGTGCGTTCCATTGCGGCAACACGACGACAGCCTTTCGCGATCGCTTGCCGTTCCTGGTTTTTGCCGGGAAGAAACGCGCGTGCGCGATGTTGTTTTCTGCCGATGGAGTGTGAATCGCGCTCGTCCAGGTTAGCTGGTCGCCTTCGAGCCGGTAATCGGTGATCTTCGGCAGCGCGTAAAACTCTTCGCTCGACTGCATCACGCGGACGGTGTGTTGGCGGAACAGTTCGCGCGGATCGTCGCCGTTCACGTGGTCGACGATGTACTGCAAGCCCCAATCGAGGGGACGGACGCGACGATTGTTGTCGCGCTGGTGGTACCAGCGTTCACGCTGGTGCATGTAGTTCTTCCAGAAGGACATAAAAAATCCGTGTTTCCCTGTGCCGAAGGCGCAAAGAAACACGGATTGTACAGAAAGAATTAATTAGTTACACGTGCTCAGCTTGAAGCTGTGAATGAACGTGCTCCAATTGAAGTTTCCGTTTGCGGGTTGGAATTGCGTGGTGAACACCATCTGACAACCGTCAACCGGGTCGACGGAAATCGTGCTGTAATCGCCCCAGCGCGACAGGTTCGCGGTCTGGATTCCGCTGCCGGTTAGAGCGTTCGTTTCGTTGCCCAGTGTGCCCAGCGGGTCAGCCGGACCGCGGAAAGCATAACGAATGCTCGGCACGATCGTGGTGGCGTTCGAGATGTTGTAGCCGATGGCGATGCCGCCGGTTTTGTCCATCGCGGCGCTTCCCATCCAACGAAAATCATTCGTCGGGGCGAAGGTGCCTTGCTGGTGCAACACTGGGTTGGCTGTCGCAAAACTCTGGCCCGCTGCGTTGCGGAGTTCATACCAGCGGATACCGACGCCCGTGCCGCTTGTCACTGCGTGATTGACCAGCAGCGATTCATGCGTTGCGAAACGACGATAGCTCAAGCGGTAATTCAGCCGATCGGCCAGCGAGTCGAGTCTCTGGGACGTTCCGGGTTGCGGAACGCACGTGCCGCCGCCACAGGCGCGGCTAAATGCGGCCACTCCGGCGACAGTGGTTGGACCAGTAAGTGTCCCGGTGCCCGCGCCCCAGTTCACCGTAAAGCGCCAGAAGTTGATGGTTGAAGTTGTCATGCTTAACAACAAGTTCGGCGTGCCTGCCGGCAACGTCGTGCCTTCGAGATCCGCGGGTAGCAGACTGTGGTGCGACGTGCTGGTGCTTACGCAAGCCTGACGCGCCGGTCCGCCCACGAGCATCTGTGCGCGTTCGAAAGCGCACACGCGATTGCCAACGAATCGGCTGCCGTTGCGGAACATGTTGTAGGTGATGTAGTAGGCATCCGGCCAAACGCCCATCTTCGGAAAGTCGTTGAAATCGCGGGAGTACGAGAACGCGTAACGGAAGTAAGTGCCGGTCGGATCGGGCGACGTTGAAACGGCGACGCACTGCGTGAACGGTTGTGCGGAAACAGCAAACTGAGTCAGCACCCAGCGATCGGCCAATTGATCGTACTGAACGATCGGATCGCCGTCGTTATCGCTCTGGCAACGGCCACCGAATCCCTGCCAAACAACGTTGCCCTGCTTCGGGAAGCCGGGAACGATATTGAACGCAGTGATCTGGTTTTGTGCGTCTCTGGTCAGTGTGTAGATCGAGTACCGCAGATTCACCCATTGCACGTAGTGGTTCGGGCCGACGTCGCCGGTCGTATCAGGCGGAGCAACGCGCAGTGCTGGATCGACGGGTGTGCCGACGGTGGAAGCCTTGATATCGGTGACGGTGCCGATCGCGCCGACGCCTTTCGCAGCCAGTGGATCCTCGAAAGGTTTGTTGTTGTCGGTGACCCTGTCAGGTCTTCCGGGCTCGAAATCTCTGCCACCGCGGGCGGGTTTGGCGGGTTCGCCGGTGTCGAACATCTCGCGCAGCGGCTTGGTGGTTTTGTCAAAATGGACGGGATGGCTGATCTCGGCGCGACGCTGTTCGGCCACATCACTCTGGCCGTGAACTGCTAGCGGCAAACAGCCGACGGTACACAGGATCAGCATCATCAATAGGGAAATTTTTTTCACGGACATCCTCCAGAAACTCAGGGCTAGTGAGAAACGAACTGCAGTAGTAATTGGGAGTAAACTACGGCCGACCTTAAAAATGAGTCTCAAACTGTACGCAGAACCTCCCAGAGCGAGGAATCAGTAATGCTGGGAATGGCGACGAAGTATACCACCGGCGCCAACTATCGCCAACCGTTTGAGGCATTCAGAACAAGTCGGGAAGGGGGCAACGCCCCCGCAACTCAGGAAGCGGGGGCGCCTGCGCTTTGCCCCCTTCCTGACCTGTTCTTGGGTTACGGAAACAGCGAATTTAGCGGCGTTCGAACAGGCGGCGGACTATCTGAGGGAGGAGGGGGGACGCCGATAACACGGAGCCGGTGGTAAATCGGTGGGCGAAGCCGCGAAAGAGCTTTCCGGCCTCTTTTGTGTAGCGAAACCACCAGACATCGGGTAGCCACGGGAGTGCGTTGGCGTGGATGTGCTGCGGCGTGACCATCTCGAGCAGACCAAGACGCCCGTGCGTCCGTCCATACCCACTCTGCTTCACCCCGCCCCACGGCGTCTGCGCGACGGCATGCGTGTAAACGACCTCATTGATCATCACCGTCCCGGCGTCGATTCGCTCCGCCAACTCGCGACCGCGGCCGATGTCGCTCGTAAACACCGCCGCCGTCAACCCGTAAATGCTGTCGTTCGCCAGCCTGACTGCTTCGTCATCCGTCTTGAACGTCATGATCGGCAACAATGGACCAAACGTCTCTTCCGTCATCAAGTCCATCGAATGGTCCACATTCGTCACCACGGTCGGCTCGTGAAACCATCCTTCGCGATCATGCAAACGACTGCCGCCAGTTTCGATTCGCGCGCCCTTTTCAACCGCGTCGCGCACGTGACTCTCCACGATCTGTAGCTGTCTTTCATTCGTCATGGCGCCAACGTCGATGCCTTCACCGCTCGGTGTACCTTGTCGCAGTGCACGCGTTTCCTTCACAACGAGCTCGATAAACTGCGGCGCGATCGATTCATGCACATAACAACGTTCGATCGACGCACACGCCTGTCCCGAGTTGCAGAACGCACCCCAAATCGCCGCGCGCGCTGCGTTTTCGAGCTTCGCGTCTTCGAGCACGATCATGGGATCCTTGCCGCCGAGTTCGAGCACGACCGGAATCAACCGTTTCGCCGCCGTTTCCGCAACTCGCTTCCCGGTCGCGACACTGCCGGTAAACATGATCTTGTCCACACCGGCTTCGACTAAAGCAGCCCCAGTCGATCCGTCGCCGGTAACGATCTCGAGCAATCCTTCGGGCAGCCGCGCGCCTTTGAAGATGTCACCAATCTTCAGCGCCGTCAGGGTCGTCAACTCGCTCGGCTTCAGTACGACCGCATTCCCAGCCATCAGCGCCATCACGATTTCATCGAGCGGTGTGGCCCAGGGAAAGTTCCAGGGCGAGATGATCCCAACAACGCCGAGCGGTTTATAGAAGATGTACGACGATCGGCCCATCAAACCGTATTGCCCGATGTCGATCTTCTGTCGCTTCAAAAGCGCGGCGGTGTTGCGGGCGAAGTAGTTCATCAGATCGAGTGTCGGAACTACTTCCATCGAGATCGCTTCAACCGGCGGCTTTCCGGTTTCGCGTGAGACGAGGCTCGCGATCTCTTCAGTTTGGGCCAGCACGATCTCACGCGCACGTAAAACGTATGCGGCACGCTCGCCATACGACAACGCGCCCCACGCAGGTTGCGCCGCGCGCGCGCGCCTGACCGCGACCGCGACGTCGCTTGCATTCATCAAACCGGTGCGTCCGATTACTTCACCACTCGATGGATTGTGAGAAACGATCTCTGCTTCCGTAATCATTGGCCTGATTATCTATTAAATCCGCCGTTCAGGTACAATGCCGCGCATGATGAAATCGCAGCTTGAAGAGTTCATGCGGCGCATGGCGCCCAATTCCGTGGCCATCATTCCGGGCGCTCGCGAAGCCACCCGCTCCAACGACACGCATTATCGTTTTCGTCAGGATTCCGACTTCTTTTACCTGACCGGATTCGAAGAACCGGAAGCCATCGCCGTCATCAAGCCGTCCGAGACGAACAAGTACGCTTTGTTTGTGCGGCCGCGCGATCCGGAACGTGAGATTTGGGACGGGCGCCGGGCGGGTGTTGAAGGCGCGATGAGCGAGTTTGGCGCACAGGCGGCGTTTCCGATCGCCGAGTTCAACAGCAAGCTGCGCGAGATACTCATCGACACTGATACGCTTTACTACCGTCTTGGCGTCAATCGGGAACTCGACGACACGATCATTCGCGAGATCAGTGCGATGCGCGGCGTGAACCGCAAGCCGATTCATTCGCCGCAAACGATCGTCGATCCCGCGTCGATCGTTCACGAGATGCGCGTGTTCAAGACGCCGGAAGAACTCGAGATCATGCAGGTTGCGGCGGACATTGCGGCAGAAGCGCACGTCGAGGCGATGAAAGCGGTGCGACCGGGCATGCAGGAGTACCAGATTGAAGCGTTGATCGAACAGGTTTTCCGCCGGCATGGCGCTGCTGGTCCGGCTTACACCTCGATCGTCGGTGGTGGTCCAAACGCGACGGTGTTGCATTACATCAACAACGACGCCGAGCTGCGCGATGGCGATCTGTTGCTCGTGGATGCGGGCGCTGAGTACAAAGGTTACGCTTCAGACATCACGCGGACGTTTCCGATCAACGGTCGGTACACGAAAGCGCAGCGCGAGATTTACGACCTGGTGTTGAAAGCGCAGATGCAGTGCGTCGAGATGGTCCGTCCGGGTGTGACGCACGATCAGTTGAAGCGGCACTCGATTGAAGTGTTGACCGAAGGGATGGTCGAGCTTGGGCTGTTGAAAGGTGAACCGGAGGAGCTGATCAAGGAAAAGAAGCACGAACAGTTTTACATGCACGGGCTCGGACACATGATCGGCATCGACGTCCACGACGTCGGCAAGTATTACTTCGGACAGGAATCACGCCCACTCGAACCAGGTGTCGTCATGACGGTGGAACCCGGCATTTACATCTCGCCCGACACGAAGGACATCCCCTCACAATATCTCGGCATTGGTGTTCGAATCGAGGATGATGTTTTGTGTACGAACAATGGCCCCAGAGTCTTGACGCACAAAGTGCCGAAGCAGGCTGAAGAGATTGAAGCGTTAATGAGTAACGCGGATTAAGCAGATAGTTCAGCGACGATCTCGCGAACGGCCTGGCGGGCTTCCTCAACCTCTTCAGGCTTGAAGGAAACCGCACCGACAACAGCGTGTCCACCGCCACCATATCGCTCGCAGATCTTCGCGATATTGTGAGTGCGTGGCTTGGGGGCCCACGG
>JAICGQ010000132.1 GCA_025923035.1 Pyrinomonadaceae bacterium
TCTGTCGAGGAGATAGTTTGTGTAGGTGTTGGCGATCAGCGACAACAGCGCATCTGTGCGATCCACTGATTGAACGAAGGGCGCCTCTGGTTCATCACGACGTTCACCAAACAGATAGATCGCCGACAGCGGGACGGGGCTGGTCGGAAACTGCGATGTCAGATCGAGGTATCGTTTCTCCCAGTTCGGTGTAAGCAGCGGCAGATGCGCCTCGCTTCCGTAAAGCGTTTTGACTGAAGCAGGCCAGAGCCGGATGCACGGATACGCTGGTCGCACCAGAAAGTCACTGAAGCACGCCGCGCCATCGTCAAGAGTCACAACGTCGTCGGCAAGGATGTTGAAACCTTTGGTCAAGAAGGCGGCAGCAGTCGTCGACTTGCCGGACCCTGCCGGCCCAACAAGCGCTACCGCCTCGGAATCGATGACGACGGCACTCGCATGCAAGCAAACGATGCCCCGCAACAGCATCACAAATCCCATGACTGGCCCGAGCAGGTACGTTGCCGTGTCTTCGATCGTCAGCGGCGGTAGCCAGGTAGCCCAAATCTCCGTCCCCGCATGGTCTACCACGAACTCCGTGCCATCAGCGTAGCGAAAGTGATGATACTTGCCGTCGCGAAGACGGAAGACACGCAGCACTGGTTGACCGGAGTTGTCGGTGTACTCGGCGGTGTAAGAGATATGAGACTGCGTGGACTCTAGTTCGTGGATCCAGGAGGGAACAGAGCCAAAATGGAATTGTACGTCGATTGATTCGATTGGCGAAGACGGTACGCCCGGAATCGTTCTGTTAGCGCTGACTCCGAGGCCATAGATCGAACATCGATAAGACATGAATCGAGGATCAACCGGTCTTCGGTCCGGCGCCCGCTCCACCGCCATTGTCGTCGGCTCCCTTGGGACCAACGTTTCGCGTGATGTCGCGGATGTTACCGTAAGTGAGCAGTTCGGGTTTGTGGTAAGGCTTTTTGGTTTCAGCGTTTTGGTCTGGGCTTTGGGTATTTGGGATCTCTTGCATCAAGTATCTCCGTCATGCAGTTTGGGCGAGTAAATCGCGCACGGCCCGATTGATTGGCAGGGAGTGTGTAAGCCAATGGTTCAACGCGAACACTCTGAGATTGGCCCGTCGGCCATCGGAAGTTTGTTCGTCGACAATTGCTCGCCGCCGATTCAAGTTCACAAAATGCGTGAGCTGCGGATTAACGTCAAAACGGTCGAGACATCTTACACTAGCGCGCTTAACTAAATGAAGAGCCGGATCGCTCGCGAGGGGAGTTTTTGGTCGCTTCAGTATCGCGCGCGGCAATCGATCCTTCAGCGCGCGATGCAGAATGTGCTTGTTGATGCACCACGGCACGACTGGCAGCGACAATACAAAGCGAAGTAGTCGCACGTCGATAAACGGATGGCGCAGCTCGAGAGGCAAGCGAGTGGAGCCCGGATCGTAGCCTTCAAACAACGGCGCCCATACTTTTGATTCGAAGGCGTGGAGCGCGGAAGGATGATTCTGATCCGTTGCCGGCGATTCAGTGTTCCACTGACGACATCGCTCACGCAGATCGACTCTCGCTGCGAACTCTTCGTCGATCCAATCGGGATAACCTGTCTCGCATGCATCTTTCCGGCGAAACATCCGTTTCAGACCGGAGCGAAAACCGACCGGTGGAAGACTGCGAAACGTCCAAACGTACGCCGCCAGTGAGCCTGCAAGCTCGACAAACTTCGATCTCCGCACACAGGCGTGGAAATAACGACTCGGATGCTCGGTCATGAAGGCGTCGCCGTCATAGCCGGTGAGCGCGACGCGACCGTGTTGCGCGAGCTCTCGCACGAGACCATAGAACTGCCCCGCGAAAGGCGAGATGACAAACGGTTCGGGCTGTTTCAGGTCTGCTGCGGAGTTGCTTTCGAACAGAGAATAGTGATCGCAAGGCAGATGCGTAATCGGAATGCCGAGCGCGTTGGCCGCCAGCGTCGAATAACGACGCTCTTCGTCCGGGAACAGGCTGTCGTAAACATTTGTGCAGAGGTGAATTGTCGAGCCTGGCGCCTCGCGCAGCAGATCTCGCGCAATCGCGGCGAGGCCGGGCGAATCGAGCCCGCCGCTCATCGATACCGCTACGCGATTGGTCCGTAGACGATCTCTTGTGGCCGTCGTTAATAGATGCTGAAACTGTTCTACGCAGTCGGCATTTTTGGAGGTTTCGAGCGCCGTCAGCGTCCAATAACGGCGCTTGATGGTGGACTCTTTCGAGATAGAGAGCGTGTGACCGCCTGGCAGTCGATGAATGTCTCGAAACGTCGTCGACGAGAGATCCTGGTTCAGGCCGAACGCCAGGTAGTCGGCGATCGCTGTTTCATTCAGTGCGTCCGATACGGACGGATGTAGTCGAACTGTATTTAGCGTGTTGCTGAAAACGAAGGTATTGCCGCTTCGGCAGTAATAAAACGGCTTCACGCCAAAATGATCGCGGGCGCAAAAGATGGTCTGAGTAGTTGCGTTCCAGATGGCGAAAGCAAAATCACCGATCAGGTGATCGACACAATTCTCTTGCCACGCGTTATACGCGAACAGAATCAACTCGGCGTCGTTTGGTTTCGACCGGGAAAGGCTGTGGCTAGCCGTCAGTTTTTCGATCAACTCGTCGCGGCCGTCGAGGCGGGCATCGGCCGTAAGCCAGAGTTTGCCGTCGAGCGTAATCGGTTGTGTTTCAGTTGCCGCTTCGTGTGTGGTGCGAAGCATCGTGTGACCAAAACCGGCGTGGCGGTCAATCACGATCAGTTGCGAGTCCGGTCCGCGAAACGTCATCGACTCCGTGAGGCGCGTCAGTAGATCGCGATCGATCGGAGCGCCGTCGAAGTTAACGATGCCAACAATTCCGCTCATCAGTGTTCCCTCAGTGTTCCCTCAGTGTTCCCTGAGTGTTCGATCGACACTAAGCCTTGCTGGAGTAAGTTCTCAATGAGCGAGGTTAGATCCTGACGCAACGCTTCCGGGTCTACATCATATTCGGCGAGCAATTGTTCATACGCTGCTTCGATAGAGCTCGACGCGGACAGCACGGAGAGCATTCGCGTGCCTACGTTGTCGAGACCGAAGTAGCGTTCGCTGTTGAGATTAAGAATTACCGACTCTTCCTGAAGGTTGGAAATCAAGACCTCGTCGGGAACGCTCACACGGTCAGAAAAGGAAATAGAAGAAATTGGGTTCGTCATGATAAAAGGTACCGCGGATTATACCCATGCCGACTCTCTCGCTGAAGAAAATTCACAAGTCGTTCGGCCCGACCGTCGCTCTCGACGGCGTCGATCTCGAATTACGTGAAGGCGAAGTGCACGCGTTGATCGGCGAGAACGGCGCAGGCAAGAGCACGTTGATGAACGTCATCGCCGGATCGCTTCAGCCTGACGAAGGTACGATGGAACTGGACGGACGTCCGTACGCGCCGGCAAATCCACTCGACGCTCGCACGCACGGAATCGCGCTGATTCATCAGGAACTGTCTTTGTGCCCGCATCTGAGTGTCGCCGAGAACGTGCTGATGGGAATCGAATCATCACGATGGGGCTTGCTCAATCGCGACAAGCTGAACGCGCGCACAAATGAAGTGCTGAAAACATTTCATCATGCCGACATTCGTCCCGAGCGGCGCGTCGGAGACCTGTCCGTCGCGGCGCGTCAGATTGTCGAGATCTCGCGTGCGATCGCGGCGAGTGCGCGGATCATTTTGATGGACGAGCCAACCAGCAGCCTGCAACGCGACGACGTGCAACATCTGTTTGCGCTGATTCGGAAGTTGAGCGCTGACGGAATCTCAGTGGTTTACATCAGTCACTTTCTCGAGGAAGTGCGGCAGATCGCGGATCGGTTCACGGTGCTGCGCGACGGTCGCAGCGTTTCGACCGGCGAGATCGCAAGCATTAGTGATGATGAACTGATCGCGAAAATGGTCGGACGCGCACAGCAGACGCTTTTTCCCGCCCGAACGAACACGCCGGGCGAGACGATTCTCGAAGTGCAAAACCTCGCTGCGCCGCCGCTTCTGAAAGACGCCAGCTTCACACTTCGACGCGGCGAGATTCTCGGCATTGCAGGCCTGATGGGTTCAGGCCGCACGCCGCTGTTGCGCGCGATCTTCGGGTTGGATGCCGTCGCAAGCGGGAGGATCACAATCAAGAAAATCGGAAGAGACCGCGGCACTCCGGCGATGCGGTTGATCGAGGGCCTGGGTTACTTGAGCGAAGATCGCAAAGGCGACGGCTTAACGCTCAATCAATCGCTCGCGGACAACGTCACGGTCACGCGCTTCGGATCGTGCTCGCGTTTTGGTTGGCTCGATCTCAGCGCGCAACGAAAGCAGAGCGAACAGCTCGTCAGAGCGTTGAAGATCAAAACCCACGGCGTGAACCAGGCGGTCGGATCGCTTTCCGGCGGCAACCAGCAAAAGGTGATCGTCGCGCGTTTGCTGCACCAGGAGGCCGACGTGTTGCTGCTCGACGAACCGACACGCGGAATCGACATCGGCAGTAAAGCGCAGGTTTACGAAACGATCGCCGCGTGCGCCGCGCAGAACAAAGCCGTCCTGATTGTCAGTTCCTACCTGCCCGAGCTGTTTGGTATGTGCGATCGGTTGGCCGTGATGACTCGCGGAAAACTATCGGAAGTAAAGCCGATCGACGAGTGGACGCCGGAATCAGTGTTACAAGCGGCCATAGGGACCCTGACGTAATACCGCTCGCATTGCGTCGTGAATTAGTCCGTTACTGCACAGCACTTTCGCCGTGTAAATATCGAGCGGCTGATCGTCAAAGTTCGTAACCCGCCCGCGCGCTTCCTGAATCAACAACACACCCGCCGCCGTATCCCACGGGTTCAAACCGTCTTCCCAAAACCCATCGAAACGGCCGCATGCGACGTACGCGAGATCGATTGCCGCTGAACCATCGCGCCGCACGGCCTGCGCCGCCATCGTGAAGTTTGTGAAGTCAACCGCGAAGTTGGGACGTTCGCGAACGTTGTACGGAAACCCGGTGCAGACCATCGCCTTGTTGAGTTCGTCGACTTCGGAAACACGAATCGTTCGCGAATTGAGCGTCGCGCCTTTACCGCGTTCCGCTGCGAACATCTCGTCGCGCACGGGATCGTAAACGACGCCGATCTCCAGCACGCCCTCATGTTCCAGCGCGATCGAAACGCAGAAGCACGGATAACCGTGCGCGTAGTTCGTCGTGCCGTCGAGCGGATCGATGATCCACTTCCAATCGCTGCGTTTGCCGCCGACTAAAACAGCCTCGCCGGACTCTTCCGCGAGTATTCCGTGTTGCGGGTAGTAAGAACGAATTCGTTCGATGATGAGGTTTTCAGACGCGACGTCGGCTTCTGTGACGAGGTCTATGTCGCCTTTGTTCGTGATCTTCGCGGCGCCCAGGTGCTGCATCAGCAGACCACCCGCCTCACGCGCGATCTGCACGGCGAAGTTAAGCACCGGCGGCCCTCGTTTTCACTGCGCCCGGCAGGCGCATCTTCTGCGAAGCAATCTCCAGGATGTGCGGGATTTGCTGGTCCCAGTAAGCCCACGAGTGGTCGCCGGGCAACTCGCGAAACTCGTGCGGGATCTTCTTGTCGAACATCAGCTTCGCGAGATCGCGATTCGAAGTGAACACCGACGGCAGCGGATCTTCAGTGCCGCAGTCGAAATAGAAGTAAGGCAGTGAAGCGACGCGGTTGGCAGGCATGTTTTCGACGATGTCGAAAACGTCGTTTGCCTTTCGTGTCTCCGCGCCCATTGGTCCATACAGTTTCGTCAGCACTGGACCAAGTGGGCCGAGGTCTTTTTCGGCGATCTTCGTGATCGCGAACGCGCCGCTCATCGAGGCGGCAAACGCGAACGTCCCCGGCGCCTTCAAGCCAAACTTGATCGCGCCGTAACCACCCATCGAGAGTCCGGCGATCGAGCGTCCGTAACGCGCTTCGATCGTGCGATAGCGCTGCGAAACGTCAGGAATCAATTCCTTAAGAATGTAACTCTCGTACTTGTCGTTGGGGACGCCGGCGTTGTCCGTGTACCAACCATCGTTGCCTTCAGGCATGACGACGATCATGCGGTACTGCTGCGCGTAGTCGGCGACGTTCGAGCGCGAGGCCCAGTCGGAGTAGTGACCCGTCAGACCGTGCAGGAGATAAAGCACGGGGTACCGCGTTGTGGCCGATGCGTCGTAATCGGCCGGCAAAATGACGTTGTACGGCAACGCGGCGCCGACGAGTTTGCTTTGGAAGCGAATTGTTTCGACGCGGCCGTTTGCCTGAACAGCGATGCAAAGAACGAATGAGACAACTACTGCGCCCAGGAATCGATTGCTTAGTCGAATAACAGGGGGATATTGATCTCCTTTTCTCGTGCTGTTCGTTCTGCCTCTTCGTATCCGGCGTCGACGTGTCGGGCGACGCCGAGTCCGGGATCGTTGGTTAACACGCGATTGAGACGTTTGGCTGCTTCGTCGGTTCCGTCTGCGACCGACACCTGGCCGGCGTGCAAGGAGTAGCCAATGCCGACGCCGCCGCCATGATGAAACGAAACCCAACTCGCGCCACTCGCCGTGTTCAGCAGTGCGTTGAGGATGGGCCAATCCGCGACCGCGTCCGAACCGTCTTTCATGCCTTCAGTTTCGCGAAACGGCGACGCCACGGAACCCGTGTCGAGATGATCGCGTCCGATCGCCACCGGCGCTTTAAGATCGCCTCGTTTGACGAGGTCGTTGATGGCTTCGCCCATCTCGGCGCGTTCGCCGTAACCGAGCCAGCAAATGCGAGCCGGAAGTCCCTGAAAATGGACGCGATCGCGCGCGAGTCGCAGCCAGCGATTGAGCGTGCGATCTTCGGGAAACATTTCGAGCGCGAGATCGTCGGTCTTGCGAATGTCCTCCGCGTCTCCGGAAAGCGCGACCCAGCGAAACGGTCCTTTGCCTTCGCAGAAGAGTGGACGAATGTACTCGGGCACGAAACCCGGAATCTCGAATGCGTCTTTGCAGCCGGCATCGAGCGCTTGCTTGCGAATGTTGTTGCCGTAATCGAAGGCGACTGCGCCGGCGCGTTTCAGTGCGAGCATCGCTTCGACGTGTTGGGCCATGGAGTCTTTCGATCGTTCGACGTAACCGGCCGCGTCTGACGCGCGCAGTTCAGCGGCTTTGTCGAGCGACAGGCCGGCGGGAACGTAGCCGTTCAAGGGATCGTGCGCGCTGGTTTGATCGGTAACTGCGTCGACTTTCACGCCGCGCTTCACCAGCTCCGGTAATACTTCGGCGCAATTGCCGACAAGACCGACGGAAACGGCGCGCTTTTGTTCGCGAGCGTCTTCGCAAATGTCGAGCGCTTCGTCGAGCGACATGGCGATGCGATCGCAGTAGCCGGTGCGAACGCGGCGCTCTATGCGTTCCGGATCGACGTCGATGCCGAGAAAAACTGCGCCGTTTAGAGTTGCGGCGAGTGGTTGGGCGCCGCCCATTCCGCCCATGCCGCCCGAGACGACGAGTTTGCCTGAGAGATCGCCGCCGAACTGTTTGTCGGCCATCGCTGCGAATGTTTCGAAAGTGCCCTGGACGATGCCTTGTGTGCCGATGTAGATCCAGCTACCGGCGGTCATCTGTCCGTACATCATCAGGCCGCGGCGTTCGAGTTCGTGGAAGTGTTCCCAGTTGGCCCACGCGCCGACGAGGTTCGAGTTTGCGATCAAGACGCGTGGCGCGTATTCGTGCGTGCGAAAGACCGCGACGGGTTTGCCGGATTGGACCAGCAGCGTTTCGTCGTTTTCTAGTGATTTTAGTTCGCGGACGAGCGCGTCGAAGCTGGCCCAGTTGCGAGCGGCCTTACCGGCGCCGCCGTAAACGATCAGTTCGTCAGGCTTCTCGGCGACGTCCGGATCGAGATTGTTCATCAGGCAACGAAGAGCGGCCTCCTGATGCCATCCCTTGCAATTCAACTCCGCACCCCGTGGCGCGTGGATTACGCGATTAGACAATTCTTTTCATCCGTGAAAAAGTTTGTTCTACTCCTGGCCGCCCCACAGCCGTTTGAACCAGCCGGCGGGATCTTTCTTCGTCGTCAATTGCCCAAGTTCGCCGGAGTCGAGCCAGACGCCGCCGCACTTGTCGCAGGTATCGATCGTGACTTCTTCAATCTTCGCTTCCATCAACTTGCCGTCACACCGCGGACACTGCATCGACGACGTTCCGGCGGCTTTGGCGTCTTCAGAAACCTTCATCTTCGCCCGAAGCTTTTCAATCGCTTCCTGGTTCTTGCGGTGAAAATACTCTTCCTCCAAACTCTTGCGTCGTTCGTCCATTCCACTCATTGAAGCCCTCCAAAAGATTCCGTAAGGTTTTTACAACTCGTCAAAAACGCCCCGGCGAATCGCATCAGCGATCGCTTCGATGTCTTTCGACGTCGCGCGATCGACAGTCATCGCCGGTACCAACCCGCGCACAATGTCGTAAGCCTGCTTGACCCCGCGTCCCGGCGCAAGCGGCGCGCGATAGTCGAGCGCCTGCGCGGCCGTCATCAACTCGATCGCTGTAGTCAACTCCGCCAAACGAACAACCGAGCGCAACTTCGTCGCGGCAGTCATGCCCATCGAAACGTGATCCTCTTTACCACCGTCAGTCGGCACGTTATCAACGCTCGCCGGATGGGCCAACACCTTCGCCTCGTTCAACAACGCAACCGCCGTCACCTGTAGCATCATGAAACCGGACGATATTCCCGGCTGCGCGGTCAGGAACGGCGGCAAACCCTCGTTACTGTCGGGATTGACCAGCCGATCGATGCGCCTTTCCGTGATACTGATCAAGTCTGTCAAAGCAATTGCGGCGTAGTCAAAAACGAGTGCGAGCGGCGCGCCGTGAAAGTTTCCGCCGGAAAGCACTTCGCCCGTCGCCGCAAACACCAACGGGTTGTCGGTAGCGCTGCCGCTCTCGATCTCAACCACTTCGCGAGCATGGGCCAACGCAGTGCGCACCGCTCCGTGCACCTGCGGCATGCAGCGCAAACTGTACGCGTCCTGCACGCGCGGATCGTTGTCGAGATGCGACTTGCGAATCTCGCTCTCGCGCAGCAGTTCACGCAGATGCCCGGCGACGACGATCTGTGCAAAATGCGGTCGCGCCTCATGAATGCGTTCATCGAACGCGACTGGCGTTCCGCGCAACGCTTCCAGCGTCATCGCGCCGGCAACGTCAGCCAGGCGAACGAGCCGTTCCGCGCGATGCAACGCAAGCGAGCCGACGGCGCCCATCGCCTGCGTCCCGTTCAAAAGTGCGAGGCCTTCTTTCACTTCCAACTGAAGCGACTCGACTCCCGCTCGTTCAAGCGCCACGGCAGCCGGCACACGCTCGCCGTCGTAAAACGCTTCGCCTTCGCCGATCGCTGCGAGGGCGAGATGGGCCAACGGCGCCAGATCACCACTTGCGCCAACGCTTCCTTTCTCAGGTATCACGGGCGTGATGCCTCTTTCGAGCATCGCAACGAGCGTGTCGATCACCAGCGGACGCGCGCCGCTGAATCCCGACGCCAGTACGTTCGCGCGTAACAACAACATCGCGCGCGCCTCCTCGTCTGACAGCGGTTCGCCTAAACCGCAAGAGTGACTCCGCACGAGATTCAGTTGCAACTGTCGCAGGTCTGATCGTTCGATGCTGACGTCAGACAGCTTGCCAAAGCCGGTGTTGACGCCGTAAACAGTGCGACCTTCGGTGACGATCTGTTCGACGACCTGTCGCGCTCGTTCGACTCGTTCGCGCGCCTCCGGCGATAGCGTGACGTGCTCGCGACGTGCCGCAACGTCGGCGATTTGTTGAATCGTCAGTGATTGACCGTTGAGTTGAAGCATAAAGGCATTGTCGACTGCCAATTGGCGCACACCTATCCTGGAGGGAGTCGATGTAGAAACAAAATCGGCAATTGACAATAGGCAATTGGCAATTACTCGCTATCTTGTTCCTACCTCTATCCTCTCCTCCTTATCAGGTGTCTCGGTAACGTCGATCTTCTTGAACTCTGCTGTCGTGCCGGTGGCGACGTTGCTGCGCACGCGCTGTCTGGCGCGCTTGGCGCGAACCGTCGTGCGCCGGGTCGTCGCCGCTGTCCAGCTCGTCATGCGTTTGAGCGGCTGTAATGAAAACTCATGTTTCGGCAGCACCTCGCCGGTGGCCTCGCGCAGCCGGACCGTACCGATCGCGAAGGTCGCGATCGCGGCGTTGAACACAACGCCGACCACAAACACGACCCAACCGGGAATGAAGCCGACGGCTGCTCGCTCGATAAAGGCGTCGAAGTCTCGCGCCGGCAATGGCGACAAATAAACTTTCAGGTTCCAACTCGCGGCGAGTAACGCGAAGATCCACAGGTAGTTGCGGCGCAAACGCCGTCCGACCGCTTCCCACTCCGTGATCGTAAAGTGTGGCGTGGTTAGGTCGCCCGCGAGATGTTCGGCCCACGATTCGTCTGCCGGTCTGCTCTCCGGCATCAGCAGATGCGCGAAGTAACCGGTTTCGAGGATGCGCACGCGGCTCGACCAGATTTCGTAGTAGCGATAGCGGCGTGCTTCCATCAAGAGAAAGATGACGACGAGTATCGAGTTGATCGGGATGACGAAGTGCGGGTTGTGCGGGGAGCTGAAGACGAACGACAGGGTTGCGCCGGCGGTGATCACGGCCCAGTTCGTCGTGGTGTCCAGCCGGTTTCGCCAGGTGTTTGAGCGCTGCACTTCGCCGCGATAAAAGTGGATCATCGCGGTGTTGAATTCGCTCGGGGTCATGCGGCGCATTTGCGCCGCGGGTGACTGGGCGGCGGCGTCCGCGGACTGGTCGACGGCTGCCGGCTGTCTTATTCGACCGGTGAGTCTGTCTGACGTGGTTTGACCGCTACTTCTTTGACTTGCTTCGGTGGTCATCGGATGTGAAATTCAACTGGAGCGCGCGGACCAGACTGGGGCGCGGAACTCCGCGAAATTGATAATAGCATTAACTATCCGTGTTGTCCGTGCTATCTGCGCTGGCGAACACGGATTTTTCGGATGCTTGACGTGTTTCGGCGCGCACCCTATAGTGGCCGTTCGGCTGTTTGAAGGAACGAAAGCCAGTGGTTACCGCCGCGGAAATCGAGGTTGATGAGCGTTGGATGCGGGAGGCGCTGGCCGCAGCTCGCGAAGCCCAGGCACGCGGCGAAGTGCCGATCGGTACGTGCATCGTCAGCGACGACAAACTCATCGCCCTCGCCGGCAATCGTACTCGCACCGACTGCGATCCCACAGCCCATGCGGAAATCGTCGCCCTCCGCGAAGCCGCCGGTAAACTCGGTAACTACCGGCTAACCGGAGTGGATGTTTACTCGACGATCGAACCCTGCGCGATGTGCGCCGGCGCGCTCATCCAGGCTCGTGTGCGACGTTTGATTTATGGTGCGCCAGACGAGCGGGCAGGCGGCGTAATCAGCCGGTTTCGCATCTGTGATACGGATTTTTTGAATCACCGGATTGAAGTGCAGTCGGGCGTCCTGGAGGAAGAATGCCGGACGCTGATGCAGGAGTTTTTTAAGACGCGGAGAGGTCGCATAGTGGATTAGTGCACCGGTCTCGAAAACCGGAGTGGGTTAACGCCCACCGTGGGTTCGAATCCCACCCTCTCCGCCATAAAAAAGTTTTCGAATTTTGCACCGGGAGAGGTGCAGGAGTGGTTGAACTGGCAGCACTGGAAATGCTGTGAACGGGAAACCGTTCCGTGGGTTCGAATCCCACCCTCTCCGCCA
>JAICGQ010000133.1 GCA_025923035.1 Pyrinomonadaceae bacterium
ATCACTGCCGTATGCCATGCGGCGGCGCGAAACTGCGATGAAGCCTGACCATCTTCCAGCGCAGTGAACACGTCGGCACGAACAAACGCGGCATTGCATTCGATCGGTTGGTTCTCGAGTAGCAAATCTCCGGTCGTGATGTCCCAGGTGAGTGAGGGGTGAGACGACTTTCCTACGAGCAACTTATGGTACGACACACCGTCGCGGTCCGCTGCCGCGAGCAACGCAGTGATATTCGGATCGGCGTCGCCGCCCGCGATCAGGAGCGAACGTCGCAACGGTGTGTCTGCTGCCATTCGAACAACTCGGCGCGACAGCGCAACTAGAAAGTTCCGAACGGACTGTTACGAACGACTACAGTCGTTTCTTCACCAAGCGCGAGCGTCGTCGGACCTTCTTCGCCAACTGCGTCGGTAGTTGGGTTCTCTTCACCGAGGGCGAGCGTAGTCGGTCCTTCTTCACCGATGGCGTCAGTGGTGGACGGATTCTCTTCACCGATCGCCAGTGTCGTCGGCGTCAGGCGCAACGTCGTCGGGCCCTCTTCGCCAAGTGCAAGCGTCGTCATTAATCGCGTTTCTTCTTCGCCGGTCGCCATTGTCGTCGGACCACCGCCACCTTCTTCACCAGTTGCCATTGTCGTGGGTGCGGTGATGTTTTCTTCGCCGGTAGCCATTGTTGTTGGTCCACCACCTTCTTCACCGGTCGCCATCGTAGTCGCACGGCCGAAGACGCCACCACGCATGACGTGTCCGCTAACCCACGTTGCGCGTTGGCTCGCTGCTGCGACGCCTTTCGACATCTGTTCGACTGGAACTTCGTGTGGACCATCAACGTCGTGCACAGTGACGGTCTTGATCGGTTCAGTGGCGCCAAACATTACCCAGACGGCGAAGGGGGTCAGCACCTGGGGCACGATCACGCCGGGCGGAAATGAATGGAATATGAATTCGGGCGGAAACACGTCGATTGGCGATTGTTCGAAGAAGTCGATGTAACCAGGCGTAGGATGCCAGCCGAAAGCGAAGATGATCACGGCGTCGCGTGCTTGTTCTGCTCGATAACTGGCGCGACCAAGGTCTCTGCCACCAGGACCATTCTCGGCAACTGAAGTTGAGGCTGTTGAGGTTGATTTCTTTTCAGGCATGTTTACTACTCCTCTGAAAAAAGCCGAAGGCTTTGGTTGATTGTGAGTTGCGAGGGTGAAGAACAATTACTCCCGGTGGCGTGCGATGTCAAGGTTGATGACGACGCAGCAAAACTCGCCAACGAATAGCTCCCACGTTACACAATTTCAATAAACTTACGTGTTAATAACAATAGTCGCTATGCAAAGAATCTGGTAAGCTTCGGCTTCCCTCTCAGTCGGACTTTCCTACATCTTTGAATCAAGGCGTGGGCGGCATATCAGACTGTCCAACGTCACGCGAGCATTAGCAGTCCGGCGAGCCCCTGATGAGGAACGCGAAAACTGAATCGTCTCAAGAGGAGGACGTTATGACGACTCGGAATTACTCACGGCTGTTTCTTGGAACTGCGGTGCTGGTTCTTTTCGTCGGATTGCTTATCACGGGCACTACAACCTTTTCTGCGGGTAAGGGCGATCGTTCGGCACCAACCGCGCCCACCAATCTCGTCGCTGGAACCATCACGGAGAACAGCGTCAATCTTTCATGGAAACCCTCGACTGATAACTCGGGCAAGTGGAGCTACAGAGTTCGCATAACGAATCTTGCAAAGTCGAGCACCGCAACCGGTTCGATCGGTCAAACCCAAACTACTTACACCGCGAAGTATCTTTCGCCAAATACTCCTTACAGTTTTGCAGTCTATGCCGTCGACGATGCAGGCAATAAATCAGCCGAGAGCAACGTCGTAAACGTGAGCACTCCAGCCGCAACTCCACCGGCGCCGCCGTCACTACAGGCAACCGTACTTGGACCATCACAGGTACAACTCACATGGACCGAATCGGCAAGCTACGGCGTGGCGAATAATTGCTGCTCCTACGGCATCAACGTAAACGGCAGCCGCATCAGCCAGCACATCAATTGGGCCGCGGCGCCCGCGGGCAGTGTTTCAGCGATCATCCGTCATTTGAACCGATCCACCGTGTACTCGTTCAGCGTCAGCGCCATCGACTACACGGGCGTAAACACTGGTACCAGCAACACAGTCACCGTCGCCACCCACGCCAGCAACGACTTCACGCCGCCCTCGCCGCCGTCGAGCGTGCATCTGGTACAGGATGATAGTTGCGGTGAGGTCTGGCTCGGCTGGGTTGAAGCAACTGACGACAGCGATGCGCAGTCGCTGATCGAATACGAGATCTACGTCAATGGCGTCTTGAGTCCGTTGCCGGTGTCCGGCGGAATCGATCTTGACTTCGTATATGCCAACGCCTGGGGCGATAACTTCTTCACGATCAAAGCCGTCGATCGTGCGGGTAACACGTCAGCAGCCAGCAACACGCTCAAGTTGTGGCTGTATCCGTGTTAAAATCGTCTCGTTCTATTGACATGACGAATTAATCGGATCAGGGCGGTGTCGCGCGCGTGACATTGCCCTACGTCCGTTTGTATGTGACGTGCCTCCCGAAAACCTCACGTTACAAATAGTCAACGTAAATAAATTCACTCGTGGGAGGTGCCAGGATGGTCCCTGAGTTGGACGGACTGCTGGCCCGGGAACAAGCCGTACTCCGTGAGACGGAAATACTTCGCGACGCCAACATAGCGCTGACTGAGAATCTTAGCCTCGACCGCATTCTCGAAACACTGCTCGACTACCTGGCCAAACTCGTCCCTTACGACAGCGCAAACGTCATGCTGCGGAAGGGTGAATCGCAGTTTGTCGTAAGTGCCCTCCGGCGCTACGAAGGTTTTCAGGACGTGGAAACCACGCGCGCCATCTCGTTCGACGGCAACAGCAATCCCCTGCTCCGGCGGATCTGTTTGACCAAGCAAAGCGTGGTCGTGCCCGATACAAACAAGGAGCCGGAATGGCAAACGGTAAGCGGCGCCGATCACGTGCGTAACTGGATGGGCGTGCCGCTCGTCGCTTCCGGCAAAGTTATCGGGCTGTATTCCGTTGACAAGATCGAACCCGACTTCTTCCAACCGCAACATGCACGGCTGGCCGAAACGTTGGCGGCGCGGGCCGCGAGCGCAATTCAAAACGCGCAACTGTTTGAGCAGAGTCAGCATTACGTCGCCGAGCTCGAGGCACGCATCAGCGAACGCCGGCGTGCCGAAGAAGCGTTACGCGAAAGCGAAGAACGTTACCGCGAGTTGTTTGAAAACGCGCGCGACGCGATCTACGTTCACGACCTCAACGGTATTTACATCTCGGTCAACCGTGCGGCGGAAGAACTCTCCGGATACACGCGCGATGAGATTCTTGGCCGCCATTTCAGCGACTTCGTAGCGAAGGAGTACCTCAGCGAGGCCAGCGATTGTTTATTGACGAAACTGGCACGAGAAGGCGAAACGACGTACGAAGTTGAAGTGATCGCAAAAGACGGACGCCGCGTGCCGGTGGAGGTCAGCAGCCGCGCGATCTATGAGAACGGCGCAATCGTCAGCGTGCAAGGCACGGCGCGCGACGTCACCGAACGCAAGCAAGCGCAGGACACGTTGCGTATGTTCTCCCGCCAGTTAATCGAAGCACAGGAAGACGAGCGGCGTCGCATAGCGCGAGACCTGCACGATCAAATCGGCCAGACGTTGACGGCGGTAAAGATGAACCTGTACACGGCGCAGCGTTTCTGTAGCGCCCCCGAAGCGGCGCATTGTTTGAAAGATAATATTGACGCCATTGACGAGGCGCTTCGTTTAGTGCGCGACCTCTCTGTCGATCTTCGTCCACCACTACTCGACGATCTGGGTCTCGCCACGGCTTTGTGCTGGTACGTAGATCGTTACGAGAAACGCGCCGGACTCGCGGCTGAAGTGCTGATCGAATTGCCCAACCAGAACGAACGGTTCTCGCGCGAGCTCGAAACGGCGTGCTTCCGCATCGCTCAGGAGGCGTTGACCAACGTCGCCCGTCACGCTCACGCCACACACGTGTTGTTGCAGTTAACTCGCACGCCGACAACGCTCGAAATGATCGTGCATGACGATGGCGTCGGCTTCGATCCGGCTGCACTGCGTAAACGCGCTCGCCGCGTCGCGACCCTCGGACTGGTCGGAATGCAGGAACGTGCTCACGCCGCCGGAGGAGCGCTCGCGATCCATTCCCGGCTGGCGCGAGGCACAGAAGTCCGCTTCAGTGTACCGGTCGACAACCCGCGCCCAAGATAGATCTCATCATCTCTTCAACGCGATCGTCCGATTCGTTTGCAATCCGGCGCGGCTCGGTGTTGTCGGCAAGCCATTCATTGCGTTGCGGGGCTTCGAGCAACGCGGGATCGTAACCGTAGCGCGCGCAAATATCGATATCGCGATTGTTCAGGGCCCACCGCCACGTCTCGAAAACAAATCCTTGCGCATCGGGCGAGATGCGGTGAATGCGGGTGTCAGGCGACGCACCATTCTCAACCAATTCCAAATAGTGGCGCGCCTGAATCAGTCCAGCCAGCAAGCCGCCAGTTTCCAACTGCACGATCGGCGTCGGCACAGCCATCTCGGCGCGGCTCACGAAATTGTAAGGGAAACCGGAAAAGGCAATACGGATCGGACCGGATGGTCCAGCGTCTGAAGTAATGTCCCAGGCGCCGGGGGCGACTTTGAAACCGGGGCGCTGTCGCAGGTAACGAATGATCGGTCTAAACTCCTGGTCTCCGCCGGACGCGCTAAAGAACCTCACGCCCGGCCGGTGGGCCATCGGCCATTTGCCGGCGAACGGATCGCGCCCCGAAGCTCCAAAAACATAGTCAGAACCCAACATTAGTTCTTCCAGCGAATCGACGCGCGTAATTCGTTCGCCAAGATAGTGCGGCACTTTCAGATCCGGAGCGGGATCGTAGAAGGCAACGCGGTTGCCTTGATGTAAGGCAAGGTCCGCGAGCGATCTGCCGATGCTTCCCAAACCGATAATCCCGATCTCTGCGCCGCTCAGTTGTTTCCCGCGCAAGAACTCTGCCTCTAATCGATCGATCAAAAAATGTGAAAACATGTAGCCGCCGATTTGGAGTTTCACAGCGGACCTGGCCCAGGAGAACACCGCAAACGGCGGGGGGTTTACTTCGAAGAGAAACATGCCGAGCGATGTTTGCTCCACACCGGCGATCGTGTAGCGCGAGAGTAGTTCGGGAGGAGTGTTCACCACACAGTAGCCGCCGTCGTCGAGGACGATGATCCGTTTGATCTGTCGTTGGACCAGATTTTCGGAAACAACGTTCCACAGGCGCTTCGTGTCTCGATCGAAGGCCTCGTCGAACTCGCCGGGCGACGGGACCGTGCTATCGACGACTGTGGCGCCGGTGTTTCGAATTGCGGTGATCACCGGAGCGCTGTTCGAGTAAACCTTACCGAGCGCGAAGATGTTTTCCGGTTTAAGACCAATTTGACCAATTGCGCGAAACAGATCGACCGTCTGGTAAAGCATGTGCTGCACGGCCACTAATGCAGTCTCAGGTCCGAAATCGAACCCCGCCGCGCGGGCGCAACCCGACAATGCGCCTGTCACTTCCATTAACGATTGCTGTGTCGTTGTGAGCATGAATTCCGTTTTCTGGAACCGGGTGGGAGTGCCCCGTAGTATGACACTGGTTGCGTGCTGACGGATTAGTGATTCTCAGATGCACTTCTCATGAATTAAGTTTCACCGGTTCAACTATTAGACGGTGAGGCGCTTAGGCTGCTTCCTTGACACCCCTGAACGGCGACTGCTAGAGTACCCGGTCTTTTTCTGCACTAAATTCTAGTCTGTACGCGCAAAGGAGTTGTTTTGACTACCGAATCCGGTTACCTGTTCACCTCCGAATCCGTTACTGAAGGCCATCCTGACAAGATTTCCGATCAAATTTCCGACGCGGTACTTGACGCCGCTCTCGCTGCCGACCCGACCGCACGTGTCGCTTGTGAAACACTCGTGACAACTGGCCTGGTCGTCATTGCCGGTGAGATCACTACCGACGCAGTTATCGACTACTCGAGAGTAGCGCGTGAAGCCATTCGTGAGATTGGTTACACCCGCGCCAAGTATGGTTTTGACTGTGATACGTGCAGTGTTTTGTCTGCACTGGATCGACAATCGCCCGACATCGCAATGGGCGTCGATACTGGCGGCGCCGGCGATCAGGGACTGATGTTCGGTTTTGCGTGTAACGAGACGCCGGAGTTGATGCCGTTGCCAATTCAGTTGGCGCACCTGCTGGCGCGACGTCTTTCCGAAGTGCGCAAATCGGGTGAGCTTCCGTATCTTCGTCCCGATGGAAAATCTCAGGTAACTGTTGAATACCGCGACGGCCGGCCGTTCCGTCTGGAAGCGGTCGTGATCTCATCGCAGCATGATCCGAGCGTGACCAACGAACAACTGCGTTCCGAGATCGAAGAGAAAGTCATCAAGCACACCGTTTCGCCGGAACTGCTCGACAAAGACACCAAGTATCACATCAATCCAACGGGCCGGTTCGTCACAGGTGGACCACAAGGCGATTCAGGTCTTACCGGCAGAAAGATCATCGTGGACACCTACGGCGGTTACGCGCCACACGGCGGCGGCGCTTTCTCAGGAAAGGACCCGACGAAAGTCGACCGCTCGGCTGCTTACATGGCGCGCTACGTCGCGAAAAATATCGTCGCGGCCGGACTCGCCGATCGTTGTCTGGTCCAACTCGCGTACGCGATCGGCGTTGCCGATCCGGTTTCCGTACTGGTCGACACTGCCGGCACCGGACGCATCAGCGAAGCTGCGCTGTCGAAGTTAGTGCGTGAGAACTTCGAACTAACCCCCAGAGGAATTATTCAGGATTTAAACCTGCGCCGGCCGATCTATAAAGCCACCGCGGCTTACGGACATTTCGGTCGCAACGAAGAGGGCTTTACCTGGGAGAAGACGGACAAAGCCGAAACGCTTCGTGCGAGCGCGGGTATCTGAAACCTTCATTCAACAAAGGAATTGATCGAATATGAGTTCATCACCGGCCGTCGAATTCGACGTCAAAGATATTGGTTTGGCAAAAAATGGCAAACAGCGCATTGAATGGGCGGAGCGCGAGATGCCAGTCTTGCGGCTGATTCGCGAACGGTTTGCGGAAGAGAAGCCGCTCAACGGCGTGAAGCTGGTTGCCTGCGCGCACATCACGACGGAAACCGCAAATCTCGCAAGAGCGTTGCAAGCGGGCGGAGCGGAAGCAGTGCTGATCGCATCCAATCCCCTTTCGACGCAGGACGACGTCGCAGCCTCCCTTGTTTCAGACTGGGGCATTCCGGTTTACGCAATCAAAGGCGAGTCGACCGATACGTACAATCGTCACGTTCGCACCGCGCTCGATTCACATCCGGACATCATCATCGACGACGGATCGGACGTCGTTGCGACACTTCTGAAAGAGCGTGCCGATCAGATCAAAGAAGTGATCGGCTCGACGGAGGAAACAACTACCGGCATTCAACGTCTTCAAGCGATGCAAACTGCTGGTGTGTTGCCGTTCCCGTCAATCGCGGTGAACGACGCACAGACGAAGCACTTCTTCGACAATCGTTACGGCACCGGTCAATCCACGCTCGACGGCATCATTCGTGCTACGAACATTCTGCTCGCGGGTAGAAACCTGGTCGTCATTGGCTACGGCTGGTGTGGTAAGGGCGTGGCGCTTCGCGCCCGAGGCATGGGCGCAAACGTGATCGTCACTGAAGTCGATCCGATCAAGGCCGTCGAGGCAGTGATGGACGGCTTCCGCGTGATGCCGATTAGTGAAGCTTCAGCGATTGGCGATATCTTCGTGACCGTCACCGGAAACAGGCACGTCATTGACCGCGAACATTTCTCGCGCATGAAAGACGGAGCGATCGTCTGCAACAGCGGGCACTTCGATCTCGAGCTCAACCTCGTTGCGTTGCGCGAGATGGCCGGCGAGCCGGCGACGATTCGTCCGTTTGTCCAGGAGTACACGGTTAAGCCGAGCGGTCGACGCGTGATCGTTCTTGGTGAAGGCCGACTGATCAATCTCGCAGCGGCGGAAGGTCATCCGGCCAGCGTGATGGACATGAGCTTCGCAAACCAGGCGCTGTCGGTTGAATACCTGGTGAAAAACAAGGGAACTTTGTCACCAGGCGTGCACCTGCTGCCGAAGGAAGTTGACACCGAGATCGCGAGTCTCAAACTGCGCGCGCTCGGCATCTCAATTGATGAATTGACCGCGGAGCAGCTCGAGTACATCTCGAGCTGGGAAACCGGAACTTAAGAGACACGGGGACGGGGAGACGCGGGGACACGGAGAACGCAAACATCACCGTGTCTCCGCGTCTCCGTTTTCATCCCGTCTTCTTTACGTTCGGACGCGAGAGATAAAGTAGGTCCCCGCTGCGGCGAAGATCAGTAGCGGGGACCAACCTGCCACAGTTGGGCGCAGCAACCCGTGATTTCCGAGTTGCTGAAAACCACCACCGACCGCCCAGTACGCAATACCAATCACAACCGCGACGCATAAGGCGATCACAGTTCCCTTCCTGCCAAACGACACTGCCAACGGCATCCCGATAATCGCCATGATGATGATGCTGAATGGTCCGGCATACTTGCGTTGCAAGGCGACCGCCATCGACGAAACGTCAATGCCGCGTTGTTTCGCTGCGTCGAGATAACGATGCAAATCCTTCGCGCTGAGTTGTGATGGTTTGTCGATCGTCGGCTTGAAAACTGCAGGTGATTCGACACCGGCAAACACGGTCTCCGCATCCGCACGCCGTACGACTTCCATGCCGTTCAAAGCGAGAGTTTCAGTGTCGAGCATCTTCAGGTGCGTCGCATCACTCCACGTCGCGCTCTTGCCGCTGACGACCTGCGCGAGATGTACTGCGTCAGCATCCAGCTCGTAAACTGTCGGTTCGATCAAGCTGCCGTCGTCGGCGAACTCGTACGAATAAAAGCGACGCGTGTCAGTCGATGCGAGCCACTGGCGTCCGGTGCGCGTGATGGCTCGTGCTTCGCCACCGCGAATTCGCGCGCGCAAGGCATCCTGCTTGAGATTGCTGCCCGGCATTACGTGCTCCTGGATTAACCACGAGCCAAACGCCACTGCGAGCGCAAAGCACAACCCGGGCAACATCAAGCGATAAACGCTCTGTCCCGACGCCCACCAGGCGATCGCTTCCTGTCGTCGCGCGAGCAATGCGTAGGTGACCAGCACCGCGACCAGCATCGTCGCGGGAAACAACTCGACCGCCACGAGCGGCAAGAGGAAGAAAAGATAACGCGCAACGAGTCCCGCGCCGGCCTGAGTCACGGCGATGAAACGCCACAGTTCGAATAGCGTAAAGATGTTGAAGATCGCGGCGAGCGCAGCGAAACAGACGACAAAACTCAGCACCAGCGAGCGCAGTAACGTCGCGTCCAGCAAATTCGGGAATGCGAGCGTTTTGTTGAAGCGTACCGCCATTTCCGCGGATTGGGGTCGCTTGCCGGGTCTTTCTTTCGTGATTCTTGTGCCTCTTTGTGGCAAAAACGGTACGCGCCGCACGAACAGAAAGAGAAAACTGACGGCGACGATGAATACGGTCGCCAGCCATGGTCCAACATAGGGCGACATCGTTCCCGCGCGCGCCAGCGACTCACCGAGCAGCGACATCAGGTAGTAGACGATTACGACAACCAGGCTCAGCAACACTCCGACACTTCGTCCGCCGCGTCGCACACGCAACCCCAGCGATGCGCCTACTAAGGCAAACACAAACGGTGCGATCGACAGCGCCGCTCTGCGATTCAGAATGCGCGCTGCTTCGCGCTGTTGTGCCTCGGTTCCCGTCTGCGTGCGTTCTCGAAGCTCGGACCAATCCATAGAATCGGCATTCGTGTCGCGCTGGTTGAGACGTTGCACGATGTCGGCGCGTCCGGTGTTGATGGAAAACCTCAACTGCTCGAAGCGTTCGACGACATACGACTTCTGCCCATCCGTATTCAGCGGACCACGCGGATCGGGTCGCGCTCGCGGCGCCGCAACGTTTTGACCTTGCTGGTTTACGACCGGAAACTTCGCGGCAAGAACATCCGACAAAACAAGCTCCGACTGATCGCCGGACGAGTCGATGCGTCCCGATCGTGCCGTATACACATCCGTCGTCTTCTCCGTTTGCTGTGCAAAGATGAAGACTCGACCCCACGTACCCAGCGCTTTATCGCCGTCGCGAACGTAGATCACGTATCGCGGCAGCGTGCTAAACGTTCTTGGCTCAACCGGTGAATCAAGCTTCGCCAGTGCGCCTTCCAACGCGATCCTTTCCAGGTCGCGCGCGGCTTCGGGAGCTTCTTTAAGGTGCAGGTAGGTAGTGGCGCCGCTCAAGAGCAGTCCGATCAGCAAGGCGGGCCAGATCATGGTCCAGGATCCGACGCCCGCCGAACGCATCGCGACGATCTCACTGTCGCTGCCCATCCGCGAGTAGCCGATGATGATGCCCGCAAGTGCGGCGAGGGGAATCGAAAACGTCAGAACCCCCGGTAGGAGTGCCGCTCCGATGCCGCCCAACAACGTCAACGGAAGATCGGTGTAGATGAGAACGTCCGTAAGGCGGCTGGCCTGCTGCGCGAGAAGGATCGCAGTCAGTAGCAACAGAGCGAGCACCATGTACGGCAGCATCGCCCCGATGATGTATCGCGGTATTAAGAAACCCTTGAAGCTAAAGTTTTGCCTTAACACTATTGGACAAATGTCGGTCGCGCTCGCGGCATCCGTTCAAGCACTCGACTGATAATCTGATACGTTAACTGAGCGAGTTCTTTTCTTGTAGCGACAGGCACTTCCCTCACCTCTTCCGCAAACTTCGCGGGCGAAAGCTTCTCGGTCGTTCTGAGTTGTTGGTGCACGCTCTTCGGAATCGCCCGGCCTCGCGCCTGGGCGCACTTCAAACATCGAAGCGACAAATCCGGACCGAGGTACAGCGGATCTTCGCCGGCGAAAGTGTTCCCGCAATTGGCGCAGGCGCGCAGATCCGGCAAAAAGCCTTCGAGCTTCAACAACCACACCTCAAAATAGCGCAGCACCCATTCGAGATCAGAGGGCGTTTGTGATACTGCGTCAAAACACGCCAGCGCCATTCGATAAAGCTTGTCGTTTGCCTGGCGCGGCGGTGAGAAATCCATGAGCAGGTCGCCCATGTAGGAGAAACCAGTCATGACGGCGGCGTCCGAGGTTAAGTTGAAGCGAGATCTCAGGATCTCGGTTTGACTGAACGAGACGAGCTCCTGGTTTTCCTTTTCGAAGTAGGTGAGATTGATGAGCGTGAAAGGTTCGAGAGAGGCTCCGAAGCGGTTCTTGAGTTTGCGACAGTTCTTCGCGACGCCTCGGATGAGGCCGGCGGATCGACTGAGACAAACGACAATCTTGTCTGCTTCCGCCAGGTTGTAAGTGCGCAGGATCAGGGCCTCGGTTTCGAATAGCGACATCTTGAGAAGTCAAAACCGGAGTTGCGCGGGATCACGGGATAAAGTAGAGGATCCAACCGAGCGCCAGGCCAATGACTATAAACTCCGCAAACACCTTCACTCCGTATATCCAACGCTCTCGACTCGTCTCTTTGGAGATCGCACCGAAGACGATCGAAGCCAGGGCGGCAAACAGGATCATCACGAGCAA
>JAICGQ010000134.1 GCA_025923035.1 Pyrinomonadaceae bacterium
GGTCGCCGCCACGGGCAATCCCGACTTCGCGCGCCGTCAGGGTGAGATAACCGCGCGCGAGGCGCGTGCGCTCGGTGTGCATCAGATCTTCGCGCCCGTCGTCGACGTGAATAACAACGCGGCGAATCCAGTGATCAATGTGCGCTCATATGGCGAAGACCCGGCCGACGTCGCGCGTTTCGGGGCGGCGTTCACCGAAGGCGCGCAGGCCGCGGGTGCGATCGCGACAGCGAAACATTTTCCCGGTCACGGCGACACCGCGGTCGATTCGCATCGTGGTCTGCCGGAGATTAACGTCACACGTGATCGTTTGAACTCGGTCGAATTCGCTCCCTTCAAGGCAGCTATCGAAGCCGGAGTCGGATCGGTAATGGTGGGCCACATCGCGCTGCCGCAGATCGACGGCACCGTGATCAGGCCGTTGCCGCGGAACCTCAAACCGAAACCGATCGACACAGACGAAGAAGGCGAGATCATTGACGAGAAAGCCGCGATTCCGGCGACGCTCTCGCCGGTGCTGGGCCGCATCCTGCGAAACGATTTGAAGTTTCCGGGAATGATCGTTACCGACGCGTTGAGCATGAGTGGTTTGACGATCTACTTCACGCCGGAAGAGTCGGCGGTGCGGGCGCTCGAAGCGGGCGCGGACATGCTGCTCAAGCCGGCGGACGTCGACGCGACGTTCCGCGGTGTTCGCGAGGCGGTGAAGAGTGGACGCCTCACGGAGCAGCGCATCGAGGAGTCGGTACGCAAGTTACTCGCGTGGAAATACGATCTCGGGTTGGTGGACCAGCGGATGACGCCGGTCGACGCGATCGACCGCGTAGTCGGTAGTCGCGACGTACACAAGCTCGCGGGTGAGATCGCCGAGCGTGCGATTACGCTGGTGCGCGATGACGACAAGCTGTTGCCGTTGAAAAACCTGAAGCCGGATTCGCGCGTGTTCAATCTCGCGATCACGAATGGTGAGGATCGCAACTGGATCGCGAACCCGTTCGCCGGCAAGCTGGGTCGTTCCGGTATGAAGATCGAGACGATCGTGCTCGACGAGCGATCGAGCGAGCAGGACGTGCAGAAAGCGATCGAACGAGCGAAGTCTGCAGACGTTGTTTTTGCGACGATGTACGGCCGGGTGCGATCAGGGCAGGCGTCGAGTGTCGGTCTGCCGAATGCCGGTTCGCGCGCGCTGAACGCGGTCGTCGACGCGAAGGTGCCGGTGATTGGCATCAGTTTTGGTAACCCGTATCTGCTGCAAAACTATCCCGGGTTGCGAGCGTACCTTGTCGCGTACGGCGACATGCCGAGCTTGCAACATGCGGTTGCGCGCGGGTTGATGGGCGAGATCGATATTACAGGCAGGCTTCCGATTTCGTTGCCGGGGTTGCATCCACGAGGGACGGGAATTCAGTTGAAGGTGGCGAAATAATCGTATGCTTCGGCTAACACGGATTGTTTTGATTCTGGCGCTGGTTGCGCAGTCAGTTTTGGCGCAACTTCCGACGGCGAAAGCCGAATCGGTTTCGGTTTCCGCAGCGCATCTCGCGTCCATGGATTCAGTGATCAGCGACGAGATCGCGAAAGGACGTTTACCTGGCGCGGTTGTTTTCGTCGGACGCAAGGGACGGCTGGTCTGGCATAAGACCTACGGCTCGCGCGTCGTCGATCCGTCGCGTGAGCCGATGACGCCGGACACAGTATTCGACGTCGCGAGTCTCACCAAAGTCGTCGCCACTGCCACGAGCGTCATGATCCTCGTGGAGCGCGGCAAAGTGCGGTTGAACGATCCCGTTTCACACTACATTCCGGAGTTGAAAGGCGACGGGCGGGAGCGAGTGACAATCGAACAATTGCTGACGCACGTTTCCGGTTATGCGCCCGATTTCGATCTCCGCGAACGTTGGACCGGACACGACGAAGCGATCAAACGGCTCATTGCCGAGCCGCTGCGCAATCCGCCGGGAACTCGTTTCACGTACAGCGACATCGGTTTCATCGCTTTGGGCGAAGTGGTTGGGCGCGTGAGCGGGACGTCGCTCGATCAGTTCGCGAAGAAGAACATCTTCGAGCCGTTGAAGATGCGTGACACGAGTTTTCGTCCCGCTGAGAGTTTGCAGACGCGTGTTGCGCCGACCGAAAAACGTCGCGGACAGCTCAGCTATCTCGGCGACACGGCAGCGAACATCGGGCCGGAAGGCGAGGTTTGGTTACGCGGACAGGTCCACGATCCGACATCCTATCGAATGAACGGAGTTGCGGGACATGCCGGACTCTTTTCCACCGCAAACGATCTCTCAATTTACTGTCAGATGATCTTGAACGGTGGTGAATACGGCGGCGTGCGTATTCTGGCGCCATTGACGGTTGCCGAAATGACACGACCGCGGATCATCAACAGCGCGGGAGGCACGCGCGGACTCGGTTGGGACATCAACACCAGCTTTTCGAGCAATCGCGGCGAGCTGTTCCCGCTCGGTTCGTTTGGTCATACGGGTTTTACCGGCACGTCGATCTGGATCGATCCGGCGAGCGAAATGTTTGTCGTGTTTTTGAGTAACCGCGTGCACCCGGACGGAAAGGGCGATGTTGGACCATTGCGCGGACGCGTCTCATCGATCGTTGCCAGTTCGGTGACGGATACCGACGTGGTCACACGCGCACGAGAACAGGCGGCGAACTACTACGCAGAAACGATCAAGAGTCTGCAACAGTTTGCGTCGCGGCTAGATTCCTCGGCAACGTCGGCAAAAGTGTTGACGGGTATCGACGTGCTCGAACGCGACGGTTTCAAACAGCTCGCGGGAATGCGCATCGGACTGGTCACCAATCACACCGGACGCAACCGCGAAGGACGCCAGACGATCGACGTCCTGAACAAAGCTCCCGGCGTCAGGCTCGTCGCGCTTTTCTCGCCGGAGCACGGCATTCGCGGACTGGCAGACGAAAACATCTCCGATTCGAAAGACGAAGCAACCGGGCTGCCGATTTACTCGCTCTACGGCGAGACGCGCCGTCCGAAGCCCGAGCAACTAAAAGATCTCGACGCGCTGGTTTACGACATCCAGGACGTCGGCGCTCGTTTCTACACTTACATCTCCACGCTCGGTTACATCATGGAAGAAGCGGCGAAGACGAAGCTGCCAGTGTTCGTACTCGATCGTCCAAACCCGATCGGCGGACTCGAAGTTGAAGGTCCGATTGCCGACGGCGATAAGCTTTCCTTCATCTCGTATCACACGATTCCGACTCGTCACGGACTCACCATCGGTGAGCTGGGCCAACTGTTCAATCGGCAACGCAAGATCGGCGCTGACCTGCGCGTCATTAAAATGGACGGATGGCGCCGGTCGATGTGGTTCGACGAAACGAACCTCACGTGGATCAATCCATCGCCAAACATGCGCAGCCTGACGGAAGCGACGCTTTATCCGGGCGTCGGCTTACTCGAGACGACGAACGTTTCGGTGGGACGCGGCACCGACACGCCGTTCGAGATCGTCGGTGCGCCGTGGATTCAGGGCGACAAGCTGGCGGAGTATTTGAATCAACGATCGATTCCCGGCATTCGCTTTGTGCCGGTTCGTTTCACCCCGAACGCGTCCGTTTTCAAAAACGAACAGTGCGGCGGCGTCAACCTCATCATCACGGATCGCGGGGCGTTTCGTCCGTTGCTGACGGGCATGGAAATGGCGCTCGCGCTGCGGAAACTGTATCCGAACGATTGGAAGGTCGACAGCTACCTGCGTTTGCTCGTGAATGCGGACACGCTCGAACGAATCAAACGTGGTGAGACGGCGCGAGAGATTGTTGGCTCGTGGAACAGTTCGTTGCAGGAGTTCCGAAAGGCGCGTGCTGAGGTGTTGCTATACAACTAGGAATCGACTCTTAACCAGGCACTCCTGGTATTCATCTTCGGCGGTCGAATCGATCGTAATTCCACCGCCGACGCTGCATGTCGCCACACTCGTTTCAGTATCAAGTACGACTGTACGAATCGCGACGTTGAACGTGCAGTCGCCGCCCGGACGCAGCACGCCAATGGTTCCGGTGTAAGCACGCCGTGGGAAGCGTTCGAGCTCGCGAATGATCTGCATCGTGCGAATCTTTGGTGCGCCCGTAACCGATCCGCAGGGAAACAGCGCACCCAGCAGTTCCGCCAGGCTCGTGCCGCTGCGAAGCGTCGCTGCGACGGTGGACGTCATCTGCCAGACAGTTTCGAACTGCTCGAGATCAAACAACGAAGAGACGTGAACGCTCCCGGGAATCGACACCTTGCCGAGATCGTTGCGTAACAGGTCGACGATCATCACGTTCTCAGCGCGGTTCTTGATCGAGTTCTGCAGCCAGCGCGCTAACTCTTCGTCTTCTACGACGGTACGACCGCGTTGCACCGTTCCTTTCATTGGTTTGGTGACGACGTGATCGCCTCGCTTTTCAAAAAAGAGTTCTGGCGACAACGAAAGGACCTTGTAGCGGCCTAGATCGACGTATGCGGAATAACGAGCACTGGGTTGAGCCGAACGCAACCGTTGAAACCACGCCTGAGGATCTCCATTAAACGAGGAATTCAAGGGGAATGAATAATTCACCTGGTAAGTATGACCGGCCGCAATCAGGTCCCTAATACGTGTTAAGGATTGCTTGTACTCGTCTTTCGTAACTGCGGGTAACCACGGGTTTAAAGAAACAGCGCCGCGGATCTCGGCCGGAGGTGACGGTTCTGAATAAACGGCAGCGTACGCGAGCGGGAAGCTGTTTGCGTCGTGCACAGTCAACGCGGAATCAAACGCCGGCGCCGCTTCATAACTCAGCATCACCATCACGTAAGCGCCCGCGCGCGCCCGCGTCTCCGCGAAGTCAATTACGTGCGTTACTTCACTAAAACTCGTCGCCGTAACAGTCTCCACCGGGTCCTTAAACCCGACTGAATCAAAAATATCTCCCATCAGGATTTTTTATGAAAAGAATAACAATATTTAGCTAGCATTATTCCTGAACGGATATATAATCCGTCCGAAATTTCGCAGTTTCAACCCTTACTTCAAACGCCAAACTTGTTGAGATGGCCGGGTGGTTCGCACCCGGAGCCAATCTCATATGAGAGGATGAAATGAGAAAACCAATTCTTGCGTGCTTGCTCTTGACTGTCTGTCTCTCTGTCGTTGCGCTGGGACAGGGCACAGCCTCCCGTGTCACCGGCACCGTTGTTGACGAAAAAGGCTCGGTGGTTCCGGGCGCCGTCGTGACGCTCACGAATGAAGCGACACAAACCACGCTTACGACTGAAACGTCGAGCGGTGGAACTTACGTCTTCGATTCGATTCAAGTTGGTAAGTATACGGTCTCCGTCGAGAAGCAGGGTTTCAAGAAAGCAGTATCGGTCGGCAACACCGCGAACATCAACCAACCGCTGACCGTCGATTTCACACTCGAGATCGGTGGCTTGTCCGAGACCGTGCAAGTCGTCAGCACTGCTGAAGCAGTGCAGACCAGCAGCTCGGGCAACTTCGGCAACACCGTCGAGCAGCGCACGCTGGTGACATTGCCCATCGTCGGCAACCGCGGTCGCAATCCTCTCGAGTTCATCAACTTTCAGCCCGGCGTCGTAACGGGTGCGAACACCGGCGGCGGCATTCACGTCCACGGCTCCCGCGACCGCGCCTTCAATTTCACGCTGGACGGAATCGACATCAACGAAACGAGCGCCGGCGGATCAAACTTTACTCCCATCCGCACCAACCCCGATTCGGTCCAGGAGTTCCAGGTCGTAACCGGTAATTTCACGGCCGACCTCGGACGCAGCAGCGGCGCGCAGGTTACGCTCGTGACGAAGTCCGGTTCGAACGACTTTCACGGATCGTTGTTCGAGTTCTATCAAACGCCGCGCTTCCACGCGAACGAATACAACAACATCATCAACAACACGCAGCGCCCGCAGTTTGTGCAGCACATCTTCGGCGGCTCGCTTGGCGGCCCGCTGCACCTGCCGCGCTTCGGCGAAGGTGGTCCAACCTACTATAGCGGCAAGAACAAGACGTTCTTCTTTACGAACCTGCAGTTTCTGCGCACCAGCCAGGCGTTCTTCGTGAACCGCACTGTTTATACGCAGCAAGCGCGCAACGGCATCTATCGTTACGTGGTGGGCGGAACTAATCGCAACGCCATCCAGACCACGCCCTCTGTCGACGCAAACGGCAATCCGACACCTGGGCTCACGATCGGTTCGTACAACGTCCTGGCGAACTCGGGCGGTCTGAGTTTGGATCCGACCACGCAGTTCATCATCGGCTTCACTCCGCTACCTAACAACTTCAATGTCGGCGATGGTCTGAACGTCGCCGGTTTCAGTTTCGTGGCGCCGCAAACCGAACGCCAGTACGACTTCACTACCAAGATCGACCACTACTTCAACGACCGGCATTCGATGTACGTGCGCTGGGCGCATGGCGCGCAGAACACGCTCGGCGACAACGCGAATGGTGGACTGCAAAAGTTTCCGGGCATTCCGAACTTCGTCGACACTTATCGCACGCCGCGTAACCTCGCGGCGAACTATCGTTGGACCATGTCGCCGACGGTTGTGAACGAATTCGTCGCGGGCTTCAACCGTTTCACGTTCAGCTTCAACAATCCCGATCCGCGGACGAACCCGCCGGTCATTCTCAACGTGCCGAACGATCCGCTGAACCTCGAAGAGCCGATCAACAACCTGCGGACCATCACGACCTGGCAGTTTGTCGACAATCTTTCGTGGATTAAGAACACGCACGCGTTCAAGTTCGGCACCAACCTGCGTTTCCAGAAGCACGTTGACGATCGCAGCGCCGTCGCAGGCGTGTTGACGCGCGAGCGCATCTTTTTGACCACCGGAATCAATCCAGTGCCGGCCTCATTCAGAACGCAAGCCGGAAACAACACGCTGGTTCCGGGCATCGCCGGCGCAGATCGAACTCGTCTCGACAGTTGGATCAACGACATGCTGGGACGCGTTGGCTCGATCAACCAGGCGTTCGTGGCGATCAACGATAACCAGTTTGGTCCAGGCCGCACGCGCTTCAACTACGCCGCTCAATATCCGGAATACGATTTCTTTGCCCAGGACACGTGGAAGATACGACGTAATCTCACGATCGATTACGGAATCCGCTGGGAGATGCGTTTGTCACCGCGTTCGCCGAACAACGTCGTCCTTCGTCCGGAAGAGCGGATCGCGCTCGGTGAACCTTCGACGAACGCGTTCAAGTTTGGTGAAGGGAAGTTGTACGACGATGCCCTCTACCTGTTTGCGCCCACGGTTGGTATCGCGTGGGACCCGCTGGGCGACGGCAAGACTTCAATTCGTGCGAATTATCGACTGGCCTACGATCGCACTAACACGTTCCTCTTCTCGTCGTTTATTTTTCAAAGCGCTCCGGGCCTGACTCGCGCCGTTACCAACAACACGTTCGGTCAAAACGGTGGTCTGCTGCGCCAGGGTGTGCCGACGCTGAACTCGAATGACGTCACGCCGCTCCAGTTCCGTCAGCCTCCGCCGTTCTCGGTTAACTCTCTGAACGTTGTCGATCCGGAGCTCAGTAACCCGAAAACGCACCAGTACTCGGTAAGCTTCCAACGCGAAATCGGTGGCGGGAACGTACTCGAGGTCAACTACATCGGACGGCAGGGGCGCAATCTCTACAGCGGCTACGACGTCAACCAGGTAGACTTTCGTAACAACGGCTTCCTCGCCGCGTTCGAACAGTTAAGGACCACGGGCAACAGCCCGCTCATCAACAGTCTGCTTGCCGGACACTCCGGGCTCACTATCCCGCAAGGTAGTAATGTTCGTGAAAACGGTTCGCAGTTCCTGTTGCGACAGACGCTAGCCGGTGAGGTTACGTTGGCAAACGGACAGAAGACCACCGGTCTCGTCGCTGCCGGAGCGGTGGCCCAGGCCGCGTTCATCATTGCGCAGAGCACGCAGGGAGCATTCTCAGGCAAGTCGGGCTCGACTCTGATCGCCAATGGATTCAGCCCGTTCTTCTTCCAACCGTATCCACAATTCACCGGCGCCGTGAACGTGATCGATAACCACGATCGTTCACGCTACAACGCGCTCGAGATCCAGGTGAGCCGTCGCTCGTCGAAGGGACTGGCATTTCAGGCCAGCTACACGCTCGCGAAGTCGGAGGACACGCGCTCGTTCGATCCTGCCTTCACGCTGATTACGAGAGGTGGAACCGGACAGTCCGCGGCCAACACTCCATTCGACATCAATAATTTTGATCTGAATTATGCGCCGTCCGATTTCGATCGACGTCACGCGATTCAGGGTTACGTCCTTTATGAACTTCCGATCGGGAAGGGAAGACGCTTTGGCGCCGATTGGGGCCGCACGGCTGACTTCCTGCTCGGTGGTTTCAACGTTGCGGGCGTGATGCGTCGTTACTCGGGACGGCCGTTCACGGTGTTCTCGGGCGCCGGCACTCTTTCGCAGGTCGTGTTCACGCCGGCGAGCTGCAACGGCTGCACCTCTGACATGGGCAGCGTCGTTCTCGAAAACGGCCGCAATGTTTTGTTCACTGCTGAGCAGCGCGCGAAGTTCTTCGTTCCTGCGGCTGGTGAAGCAAGCAACATCGGTAGAAACTTCTTTACTGGTGCATCGTTCTTCAATCTCGACATGACGGTCGGCAAGAAATTCCGTTTCTCTGAGAGCCAGGATCTCGAGATTCGTGTCGAGGCGCAGAATGTCACCAACACTCCTTCATTCGCGGTGCCCGATGCCAACTTGATTCTGACCAACGCTTCGCTAGGTCAGATCATCGGAAACACGACGAGTACGTCGCGTAAAGTCCAGTTTGTGGCGAAGTTCAACTTCTAACCGCAGACTCTTCTCCCCAAAACCAAAAGCAGGTTCGACGTTCATCGCCGGACCTGCTTTTTGGTTTTAAGCTTCCGCTGCCGGGATTACTCGAAGTCGTAAGCCATTCCAACCTGGACTCCCAAACGAGGACTGGCGGCGAAGCGTCCGGCAAGTGCGCCGAAAGTTACTTCGAGTTTTTCAGTTAGCAGATATCCGCCTCCGATCTGTCCTACCAACTGGCCGCGCGTTAAGTCGAAGTTGTTGGTGACGGCGCCAAACAACTCTGCGCCCAATCGCAGGCGCGGCGTAAAGTTCCGGATCAGCGATCCATTTCCGGTAAAGACCTGTCCGCGCGACGAGCGAACTCCAAGCAGACCCGATGAGCCATCGCCGGCAAAAAGGACTCCGGCGTTCAATCGACCCGTGGTCCGTTTGGTAAATGATTTTTGGACCACTCCGTATAACCAGTAGTCGGTCACGCCGGAGCCGATCTGTTTTCGCGTGCTGCCGGTCGGCGCATCGACGTAAAAGACCATGGCCATCGCCGGTCGCTTTGAGCCTTCGCGTTCATCGAGCAGTTTTACTTTCACGCCAAACTGCAGGTCTCCGATTCCGCTTGGAGTTCCCAGGCCGGAGAGGCGGTCGTTGCTGATCCTGATAAAAGGAGCGGCGACGTTGAGGTCGATGCGATCGGTGACGCCGTAGTTCAACGAGAAAAGAAAAGTGTTCTGCCGTCTTCCGGGAAACGAGGACCTTTGCAACCAGTCGTACTCATTTGATAATTCGAGATGGAACTCTCCTTTCGGTGTCGTGTCCGCATCGTCAGTGGAGAACGGAAGCTGCGCGTAGACTGGTGTGACTGAGAGAACGATTGCGATCAGAAAGCACGCCCCTGTGAATTTGCAGCGTCGCATAAGGCCCAACTTATACCACGTGATTTTCTCGTCGTTGCAGGTATTAGTCATTCTTATCGATTGAATAAGAACATTTAGCTATTATTATTCCAGTGTTTTACCTATAATCCGGCTTCTTCCTTGGTTTAATCTTTACGAGCGTCGGGGTTTTCGCGGATTTCATTTTTCTAAAAAAAGTGAAGACGAGTTTCTTCAAGTCTGTCCAGGCGCGTGCATGCGCCATAGCCTTGATTGCGCTGGCGCTTGGAAGTGTGCTTGGCGGGCGCGTGGATCCACCGGCACTCGCGCAAACGCCTGTCTACGATCTTGTGATCACCAACGCGCGGATCGTCGACGGCGGCGGTAACCCGTGGTTTCGTGCGGACGTCGCGATCAAAGACGGACGCATCGTTCGCATCGGCCGTGTCTCATCAGGAGCTGCCGCAAAGACGATCGACGCGAAGGACCAGATACTTGCACCCGGCTTCATAGACGTTCACACACACGTCGAATCGATCTACAGCCTGCCGACTGCCGACAACTTCGTGCGCATGGGCGTGACGTCGCTCGTCACCGGCAATTGCGGATCGTCGGCGACCGACGTGGGGCAGTTCCTCGGACGCGTTAACGAAAAGCCCCTCGCAGTAAATCTCGCGACCCTGATCGGCCACGGTTCTGTTCGTCGACAAGTGATGGGCGCCGAGGATCGCGCGCCGACTGCCGACGAGCTGAAGCAGATGGAAGCCATCGTCGAGCAGGGAATGAAGGACGGCGCGGTTGGTCTATCAACCGGACTCATCTACGTTCCGGGAACGTACGCCAAGACTGACGAGATCGTCGCGCTTGCGCGTGTTGCCGGACGTCACGGCGGCGTTTACGCGACGCACATGCGAAGCGAAGGCGACAAAATTGCGGATGCGATCCGCGAAAGCATTGCGATCGGCGAACAAGCGGGACTGCCGGTCGAGATCTCACACTTCAAGATCAGCAACAAGAAACTCTGGGGCCAAACACCGATGACGCTCGGCCTGGTGCGTGAGGCCCGTGCGCGAGGCTTGAGCGTCACGGTAGATCAATATGCTTACACCGCAAGTTCGACTTCGCTCTCGGCGCGTTTGCCGAGCTGGTTGCATGCCGGTGGTTTCGAAGAAGCGAAGAAGAGACTCGCAGACAAAGCAACGCGCGAGCGCGTGATCAGCGACACGAAAGACGCGCTGAAACGCAGTGGGTTCAAAGACTATTCGTTCGCGGTGGTTGCGTCTTATGGTCCAGACAAGTCGTTCAACGGAAAATCGATCGCCGAGATCACAAAGCAGGTCCGTAACAAGAGCGACGTGACCAGCCAGATCGAGCAGATGCTCGCGATGTACGAAGCCGGCGGCGCGAGCATGATCTATCACGGTATGAATGAAGACGACGTCAAACGGATCATGCAGGAACCGTTTACGATGATCGCGTCCGATGCCGGTGTTCGTCAGGTCGACGACAGCGTTCCGCACCCGCGTGGTTACGGCAACAACGCACGCGTGCTCGGACAGTACGTACGGACCCTGAAACTGATCCCGCTGGAAGACGCGATCCGGAAAATGACGTCGCTGCCGGCGCAGACGTTCGGCTTCCGTGATCGCGGCCTGATCCGTGAAGGTTTCGCCGCCGACATCGTAATTTTCGACGAAAAAACAATCACCGACCAGGCGACGTTCGACAAGCCGCACCAGTATCCGTTGGGCATCAGTTATGTCCTTGTTAATGGCGCAGTGGTGATGGCGAATAACCAGATTACTGAGGCTCGTCCGGGGGCGGCGCTGCGCGGTGCCGGCAGTATGGAAACAGTACGATCCACGGCCTCCGGGCGGTAGTTGAGGCGGTTGCGCCTCGTTAAAGTGTATGTAACAATGACCGCACTCGAATACGAGCAAGGCTTCTTCTTTCCAACGACAATTGCGTTGCCTAAA
>JAICGQ010000135.1 GCA_025923035.1 Pyrinomonadaceae bacterium
ACGTTGATCGATGCGATCGAGTCCCCACGGCGGATTGCTTTGGGTCGCGTCAGCAGTCACGATTCCGTCCTCTTCAACAAACTTGACTCTGAAGTCGTTGCTCAGAGCTTCTGCTTGCGCTTCGGTCATCTCGACGGCAAAGCCGTTGAGGGCATTCTGATAAACATGCTTGAGTTTGCCACCATGAGTCGTCGCCAGTTCAGACGCGATGTAGGGCGCGATCGAGAACATTCCTTTTTCGCCCACAACGTCGTCATCGAGGACGACGATGTAGCTGTTCTCGACTTTGTTCGAGACTTTGCGGAGCTTATCTTTTTTTGCTTTGGTGGTGGGCACAGGTGCGGAAAGGAAAACCACCATGCAAAGGCCTGCCAAAACAAGTAACGCGTAAATCTTTTTCATCTTCTTCTCCTCCAGATTGAAGCTAAGGGTGGGTGGGGGTCCAAGGCCCGCGCGCTACTTGATCGAGCGGGCGCTACACTCCCGGTCCAAATTCGTACGAACAGGAATGGCATACACAAGACGTCGCCGGGCGAATCCAACACCTGATATGCGACACCGCGGGTAAAGGTCGATGCCCATAACAGGATTCTGATCGGGAGAATTCGTTTTGGTTTTGGGAGGTTCCTCTGGGACGGAGGGGCGCAGTATATCCGTGTTTTTGAGAGTTGTCTACGAAGATATCATCCGGGCGCGGCGGGGCCGGAAAGCTCCGTTCCTTGCAAGTTAGCGGTTTTGTGGTGCATCATACGGGACGTTAATCCCTTCTCTCGCGCATCAACGGTGATGCGCCCCGTGCCTCGGTGAGTTGGCGGCGGCGTTTTGGATGATTCGAGAGCAGGCTGACCTAAACTACAGAAGCCGCTCATTTTTGAGCATCCGAAACCGAGCTTTCGCTGCTGCCGTTACAACGGAGCCCACTTCGCGAATTCAAGCTTCTTTCACACTCCTGAACATCGGGAGAGGAGCATAAATTTCCATGAAACTTTACGTAGGCAATCTCGCCTTTCAGACCTCCAGCGAGGATTTGCAACAGTTATTCGCGCAGGCCGGTACAGTCCAATCAGCTTCCGTAATCGAAGACCGCGACACGGGTCGGTCACGAGGGTTCGGCTTCGTCGAAATGGCTTCGAAAGAAGAGGGCGAAAGCGCGATCTCACAGTTTAACGGGAAGGAATTCAACGGCCGCAACCTCACGGTCAACGAAGCTCGTCCGCGGGAAGATCGCGGTGGTAATCGTGGTGGTGGCGGCGGTGGTCGCGGTGGTTACGGTGGTAATCGAGGCGGCGGTGGCGGTCGTGGTGGTTATGGTGGTGGCGGTAACCGCGGTGGTGGTGGTGGTGGTGGTTACGGCAATCGCGAACCCCGTTGGTAGTTTCCTTCCTATTGGACCTGCGCTAGCGTCCTGCGGGAGGACAGCGGAAAAGAGATTTTATGAATGTTTCTTTCTTATTGAACTCGCGCTAGCGTCATGCGGAAGGCCAGTCGAAGGCAGTTCAACCAGAAAGCGCAACAAAGAAGATGGAGATGACGAAGATGGATAAGCCGGTATTTACTGTTGGCGAGCGTGTCGAGAAGCTTTGTGTGGTGTGTAACGAGGTGCGCGGCCACGTCGTCGTCTCCATCACCAAGCGCGGACAAATCTCACGTGTAAGTTGTCCGAAGTGTGGTCAACGCAGTGCATACAAGAGCGGCGTCGCAGCCGATGCCGCTGCGTCACGATCCGCCGCCAAGGCAGGCGCGCCTTACGATCGCACGCGCACCTATCGCGCAGGCCAGTCGATGATGCACCCTACCTTTGGCCTGGGCGAAGTTACGAAAGTTATCGAGCCGGGGAAGATCGACGTTCTGTTTGCAGATCGCATGCGGCGGTTGATCCACTCGCTGCCCGCAGCCGAGTAACAACGAATTGTACTTTGTGCTTAGTGCTTTGTTCTTTGTTCGCAGTTTGAACGAAGTCCGATCCAAATAAGAGCACACACTAGCGAGACAACGTACAAAGCACAAAGTACAAAACACAAAGTACAAACACACATGAGCATAGATGCTGTTGTCGTTCGCCGTGCGGCGTTACTGACACTGGCGGCCCTATCAAGTCTCTTCTGCTTTACATCTGAATCCACAGCACAAGACGGCCCGGGCGTTTTCACTCGCCTGCGCAGTTGGATCGCGCTCGACGCTCCCCCGGGTTGGGAGCATCGCGCGACCGACGTCATCATGCGCAACATGCCCGGCTGGCAACGTGATGCACTCGGCAATCTGATCCTGCGCAAAGGAAACGGCAGTCCCAGACGTGTCGTTGCCTGTGCTTTGGACCGTCCGGGATTTGCGGTGACGGAGATCACTGACGAGGGTTATCTGCGTCTACGCGAAGTCGGCGCCGGACGACAACATTCCCTGTGGAACCAGTTTCACGAAGGACAACAACTGCGAGTGCTGACGCGCAACGGTAACGTGCCGGCAGTCGCGATCGTCAAGAGCACTCACCTGCAACGCGGCCGGGCGCCGGCGCCGGTTACGACACTCGACGACATGTGGGTCGACGTCGGCGCGACGTCGCGGAATGATGTACGCCGGCTGGGAATCGAGATGCTCGATCCGGTGGTGCGTGAAGCGAGTGGTTGGGGTTACGGCGATTTCGTGTCCGGTCACATGGCAGGCGTTCGTGTTGGTTGTGCGGCGGTGGCAGCGGCAGCGACTGGCCAGGTTGCATCAGGCGAGACGATCTTTCTGCTGACGACTTTGCGGAGCTTTGGTCACGATGGTTTGGAAGCAGCGTTGCGATCGTTGGGACGTGTCGATCAAGTGACGTTGATTGATCAAGCAGCCGAAACAGCCAGCACTGCAGTCTCGCAGCGCAAGGTTGAGAAGCCGTCGTACTTGCCGGAATCGACTGGTCTGACATCGCTGACGATTCTTGCGCCCCGCGTGCGTTATCCGGGTTCGCTGGTCGAGAGTGTCAATATTTCCGATGCAGATGAGTTGAAAAGAGAAGTTGAGAAGGCGGCGGGAGTAGCGACCACGCGAGCGCGTGAGTGGCCCGCGATGCCACCGCCGTCTGCCGCCTTGCAGCGTTCGGATGCGTTCGAGCGTACCGCAGCAATGCTCTCGCGGTTCGCTTATGCGTACTCTGTTTCCGGTCACGAACATGATGTTCGCGACGCTGTGCAGTCCGCTTTGCCCTCGTGGGGTCGGGCAGCTGCTCACACTGACGCTGAAGGGAATCTGATCGTCGAGGCTGGACCGGATCGCGATCCCGTGATGTTCATCGCGCATCTCGACGAGGTCGGGTTCGAAGTCTCAAACATCGCCGCCGACGGCACCGTTTCACTACGCACGCGTGGCGGACTATTTCCCTCTCTTTGGGAAGGACAGCCGGCGATTCTGCATTTCGATCCACCCCTGACAAACAACCAGCGACGTCTACATGGAGTCTTTGTTCCGCGTGATACTGCGACAACGAAGCAGCCCGAAGCATTGACCGCGTGGTTTGGTGTTGATGGGGCGGCTTTAAAACAAGCCGGCGTCGTGAATGGGTTGTCCGTTACCGCCGAGAAGGATCCTACGCGCATCGGCGCCACGCGCTTTACCGCACGTTCCCTCGACGATCGCGCGGGTACGACGGCCCTCGTCCTCGCCGCGCATCGCATCAACCCTGCGTTACTGAAACGGAAAGTGATCTTTGCGTGGTCAGTTCGCGAAGAAACCGGACTCGAAGGCGCGATCGCGATGGGTAAGAAGTATGGCGCGACAGTGAAGCGTGTCTTCAGCGTCGATACTTTCGTTTCATCCGATTCGCCGCTGGAGACGACGCGCTTTGCACATGCGCCGCTCGGCCAGGGCGCGGTGATTCGAGGTCTCGACAACGCTTCGGTCGCACCGCCGGCGGAAATCGATCGCGTGCTGAACATCGCCCGCACGCAAAACATTCCGCTGCAAGTCGGCGCGACAAACGGCGGCACCGACGGTTCCGACTTTATTCGTTACGGCGTGTTGCACGTCGGGTTATCATGGCCCGGTCGTTACAGTCATTCACCGGTGGAAGTGCTCGATCTTAGAGACTTACAGGCGCTGGAGCGATTGATCTTCGCGATCGTCACCGCGCCGTGATCCGTGTCACACCGTGAAAAAGCTGATCCTTCTACTGCTTCTGTTCCCGCTTCAGGTCTACGCACAACGAGACCTCACGCGTTACGTCAATCCGTTTGTTGGCACAGGCGGACACGGCCACACGTTCCCCGGCGCGATTGTTCCGTTCGGGATGGTCCAACTCAGCCCGGACACGCGGCTGACCGGCTGGGACGGCTGCTCGGGTTATCACTACTCTGATTCAGTTCTCTACGGCTTCAGTCACACACACCTCAGCGGCACCGGCATTTCCGACTACGGCGACGTTTTGTTGATGCCGGCTGTCGGCGCCAAAAAGACATACACTTCGCACTTCAGTCACGAAAACGAAAAAGCGTCGCCGGGCTTTTATTCAGTGCGGCTCGACGATGACAACATCTTCGTCGAATTGACTGCGACGGCTCGGGCGGGCATGCATCGTTATACCTTTCCTGCGACGAACGAGGCGGACATCCTCATTGACCTGGCGCACCGCGATAAAGTGATCGATTCAGGTCTGAAAATTGACGGGCAGACAGTGCTTGGTTGGAGACGTTCGCAGGCGTGGGCACGTGATCAGGTTGTTTATTTTGCAATCGAGTTCTCGGAACCGTTTATTGAACACAGATTGGATGAGTTGAAATCCGTGTTTCGTTTTGACGCCCGCGCCGGTAAGCCCATCCTGGTTCGTGCGGGAATCTCCGCCGTGAGCACCGAAGGCGCGTTGCGCAACCTGCGCGCGGAGATGGACCATTGGGACTTCGATAAAGTCCGTACCGATGCCGCAGCCGCCTGGAACCGCGAACTCAGGAAGATCGAAGTCACCGGCGGCGCCGACGCTCAGCTCACGAACTTCTACACTGGACTCTACCACGCGATGACCGCGCCTAACGTCTTCATGGACGTCGACGGTCAGTATCGCGGACGCGACTTCAAGATCCACAAAGCGACCGACTTCACCAACTACACGGTCTTTTCCTTATGGGACACGTTTCGCGCGGCCCATCCGCTTTACACGATCATCGACACCAAACGCACCCGCGATTTCATCAAGACCTTCCTCGTGCAGTACGAGCAAGGCGGACGTCTGCCTGTGTGGGAACTCGCCGCTAACGAAACCGACACGATGATCGGCTACCACGCCGTGTCAGTAATCGCCGACGCTGCCGCGAAAGGAGTCGATGGGTTTGATTTGAAGCAAGCCTTTCTCGCAATGAAGCACAGCGCTCAGTTGCGTCATTACGGTCTTGGCGCTTACAACGAACACGGTTTCATCAGTACCGAGGATGAACGCGAGTCAGTGTCGAAGGTGCTCGAATATGCATACGACGACTGGTGCATCGCGGAAGTCGCGCGGATGTTGGGAGAAACGGGTGACAACCACCGCTACCTGGCGCGCGCACAGCGGTACAAGAACGTCTTCGATCCGCAGACAGGATTCATGCGGCCGCGCACGAATGGCGGTTGGACCGAACCCTTTGACCCGCGCGAGGTCACGTTCCATTTCACCGAAGCGAATGCGTGGCAATACACTTTCTTCGTGCCGCAGGACATCAACGGCTTGATCGATCGCATGGGTGGGCGTGAAAAGTTTACGCGCAAGCTTGACGAGATGTTCGAAGCTGAGAGCAAGACGACCGGCCGCGAACAGGCGGACATCACTGGTTTGATCGGACAGTACGCGCACGGAAACGAACCGAGCCATCACATTGCTTATCTCTACAATTACGCGGGAAAGGCGTGGAAGACGCAATTGCGTGTGCGGCAGATCATGGACCAGTTTTATCACCCGACACCGGACGGGTTGATCGGCAACGAAGACTGCGGACAGATGTCTGCGTGGTACGTTTTAAGCGCGACGGGTTTCTATCCGGTGACGCCGGGATCGACGATTTACGCGATTGGAACTCCGTTGTTTCCCGAGGTCCGGTTCAATCTCGAGAACGGGAGGTCCTTCACTGTACGAGCGCGTAACGTGTCCGCGCAAAATGTTTATATTCAGTCCGCGAAACTCAACGGACGGCCATATCGGAAATCGTATCTGGATCACGCCGATCTGCTGGCAGGTGGTGAGTTGATCTTTGAAATGGGATCGCAGCCGAATATGCGCTGGGGAACCGGAGCGGGTAACGAACCTGTATCACGGATCACGGGTCGATCGATCGTTCCCGTACCCGTAATTCGAAGCGCCGGTCAGACGTTCAAGAACAATCTGACGATCGAAATGCAGTCGATTGGGGCGCCAGGGTCCATCCACTACACCACGGATAGTTCGGAACCAACGGAGCGCTCGCCGCGATTCACAAAGCCATTCACGATCGACAAGTCCACGACGGTCAAGGCCATTGCGATCGAAGGAGGTCGGATGAGCCATGTCGTGACCGCGAAGTTTCACAAGATTCCGCACGACTGGAAACTCTCATTGCTCTCGAAGTACAGCTCGCAATACACCGGTGGTGGGGATTTTGCGCTCATCGACGGCGTTCGCGGGACGACGAATTGGACCAGCGGCGCGTGGCAGGGTTACTGGGGCAAGGACCTCGTCGCCGTTGTCGATCTTGGCCAGCCGCAGATGATTTCAAAACTCGGCGCGGGGTTCTTGCAGGAAGCGGGATCGTGGATCTGGATGCCGCGCACGGTCACGTTCGAATTGTCGCTCGACGGGCAGAATTTCACGCCCGTCTTGACGATTCCGAACGATGTTCCTGACGGCTCCGATCCGCAGTTCAACGTCGGCACGCTCGCTAAAGACTTCAGCAAAAATATAACGCGCCAGCAGGCGCGTTATGTTCGCATGACGGCAGTGAACTTCGGCAAGATCCCCGCGTGGCACCCCGGCCATGGCGGTGACGCGTGGATCTTCGCCGACGAAATTATTATCGAATAAGCGCCCGGCGCGCCCTACCAACTTACTTCGAACTCGTAATCCGACGCTCCACCGCGCGGATCCTTGATTCGTATCACTGCGGCGAAGTTGTTCTCGCGCGACGGTTGTTCTTCGATGTAAACCTGACCGCGTGCTTTTCTGACATTGAGTCGCACGGTCACGCGTCGCGGAGGCAACGAAGCTGCGAAACTAGTCTGCGCATCGTGGTAAGGCGAGCCGCCGATCGTTTCGACTTCCGCTTGACCGCCGCGAATCACGATCCGGACGTCGTCGTCGACGCGGCCTTTCCACGTCATGCGTCCGCTGCGTCCGCCTTCCGGTGGCTGGCCACCGACGCCGCCACCGCCCCCGGTATCGTAGGCGATCTCGCGCCCGACGTCGGTCAGCGTTCGCTGCACGTTGTACCAGGCGGTCCGTTGCTGCGTGTTGCGTTCGACGGCACGCGCGTGTTCCTGGAGCAGGGCGAAGGCATCGCGCAAATCCTGGTTGCGTCGACGATCTACGACCATGCGGTAAAAAATCCGCGCGGATGCAGCGAACTGTTGCGACAGCATCACCGCTTCGACGTCGTTGCGGCTGCTGCGAATCGAATTTGAGAAACTGTTGTAAGTCGTGTCGGCAAACGAGTCGGCATCACGCGAAAGGCGATCGGCGAGATCGGTAAGTCTGTTTGCTTGACCGAACTGGGCGGCAGCGGAACTTGCACAGACCAGAATTGCACAAACGAGCAAAGAGCTTCTAAAAATCATCGGTCCTCCTGAAGTTACATGGGGTCGAACTCGAAGGCTTCCACACCGATAATTCCCATATGGGTGGTCTTGTGTCAATACCTGTTTCTGAAAACCCGGATTAAGTCGCCATCGCGAACGATTTTTGTTTGATAATTGTTTCGGCGAAGCGTTCCATCTCCTCCAGTTGCGGACTGCATTGCAACAGCAACAGATCGACGCCGGCTGCTTCAAACTCGCCGACGCGGGTGGCAACCTGATCGGGCGTGCCGATCAGACCGGATCGCAAGCCGCGGTTCGATACCGAGTAGTCTTCCAATGAAACCTGCTGTTCGAGGCGTGTTCCAGCGAGCCATTGTTGATAGTTTTCGTAACCCGCCGCTGATTGTTTCACGTTCGTAATCCGCTCCAACTCCCTGCGCGCCTCGGCTTCAGTGTTGCGAACGATCGCATAAGCGGCGACACCGTACAGCATGGGCGGCAATCCGATCCGTTCGCGTCGCGCAGACATGTCGTCGATCTTTTGTCGCACCCGCGAAGGTTCGTCACCGTGCATAACGTAGGCGTCGCACCAGCGCGAGATCATCACCTTCGCCGCTTCTGATTCGCCGCCCGCGTAGATCACCGGCCGTGGACGGGTGATCGGTTTTGGCTGCAACACCGCATCGTCGATGGCATAGTGGTTGCCGCTGAACGAGAAGTGGTCCTCGCGCCACAAGCGGTCAACGATTTGCAGCCACTCCGTCGTGCGCGCATAACGATCGTCATGCTGCTCAAACTCGACACCGTATTTCTTCGCTTCGTCGGCCCACCACGACGAAACGACGTTCAGCGAAAGCCGTCCTTTGCCGGCGATGTGGTCGATGTTCGCGGCTTGTTTCGCGAGCAGCGCGGGCTGATGAAACGTCGGCCGCACGGCAACCATCAGCTCCAAACGTTTCGTGACTGCGGCGAGCGCTGCCGCCGTGGACCATGCGTCCAGCGACGGCGCCTCGACTCCCTTGATATCGTTGAGATTCAACTCGGCGATCAACGTCAGGTCGTAACCGATCTCTTCACTGCGACGCGCGAGCCGGCTGTTGTACGCCCACGTTGCTTCCATCTGTTCGTCGTCAACGTTTCTCAGCCAACCGCCGAAAACCGGTAGCCAGTAGCCGTATCGCATTGGAATGCCTCCTTCTCAAGAAAATCGACCAGCCGGGAATGAGGATCGAAACCGATTACGCGTGGCGCGTCGGCGACGAAGTTCGAGAGTGCGTTGATGTCGTAATACAGCAGCGAGCCATCGCGATCGTCGACGATGTATTCAACGCCGCCGACGTCGATCTCAGCGGCCTGAACGATCGTTTCCACCGCCGCGATCACGTCCGCCGGCGGGACGTAACTTTCGACTTGCAAACCACTGCGCGGCGCATCGACCGGACACGTCGTGCGCGCGAGTTCAACGCCATCCGTCGTTTGGCAGATGTCCGCAGGGCACAGGTTGAAACTCTCGCCGGAGGTGAAGACTTTGATCGCGTAAAGATATTTGCGGCCAAGTGTTTCGACGCGCGTGATGTGCCCGCCGCGCGCCGGCACGAATTCCTGGACCAGCGCGGTGCGATCGATGCCGAGATCGATCGTCCCCGTTTCGACTGCATGCGCGAGCGCATCCGGCGAGTCGTAAAGCACAACACCTGCTCCGCTGCCGCCGACGTTTGCCTTGACGACGATCGGAAAACGGAGATCGCGTGCGGCCGTTCCTGCTTGTGACGGGTGATTGATGACGCGAGCACGCGGGGAGGGCAGGCCCAGGGAGTTGAGCAACGAGAGCTGAAGCGCTTTCGAAACCTCGATCGTAAAAGCTCTGCGCCCGTTGATCACCCGTGTGCCGAGCCGTTCGAGATGTTCGAGGTAGTTCAACGTGTAGAAGATTCCCTGTCCGTGATCGCGCAAGTAAGCGGAAGGGCTCATGCGGTTGAAGAGCAGCGCCACGCCGGAGTCAGTTTCAGCCGGATCGTACTGATGTTCGTCCGCGCGAATCGCTGTGTATGCTAAGTTTCGCCGGTTCAATTCTGCGAAGAGCAGGCGAAACCACTCTGGATGCTCGTAGTAGATGCCGATGGGTTTTGGTTTAGTGGTCATGTCGTTCCCTCGCTGGCTTTCCGAAAAGGCACAAAAACAAAAAGGCCGCTCACATCGAGCGGCCTTAATGCCATGTGTAGAATTTGATTAGTTTACGTCACACAATGGCTCCGCTCGGTGTTCGACCTTCACGACAACAACAACACATGCACGCTGGACCACTGGCGATCCGCATCGATTCGTGTTGTATGTTGGAGCTAGCCATCGTTGATGTGAGGAAACTACTCCTCCATTTGCGACTTGTCAACGTATACTTGGACGCCATCGAAACCAGTACTTTTCACAGGAGACGCACATGTCAGCCGAAAACAAGCAGAAGATCGAAGGGTTATACGCAGCCTTTGGAAAAGGTGATGTGCCTCACATCATCGGCGCACTCGATCCGCAGATCGAATGGTGGGAAGCCGAGAATTTCATCTACGCCGATAAGAACCCCTACCGTGGACCAGAGGCGGTGCTCATGGGCGTGTTCGGACGCATCATGTCGCAGTGGGAAGGGTTCACGGTAACGCCCGAAGAGGTTTTAGACGCGGGAGATACGGTGGTTGGCCGCGGATACTACGCCGGAAAGTATCGGCAAACTGGACGCGAGGTGCGCGCCCAGTTTGCACATGTGTTCAAGATTCGTGACGGCCGGATCGTGAAGTTCCAGCAGTACACGGATACGGCCCAGTTTTTACAAGCTACGACTTCGCCGTAAAGCCGCGTTTCTTCATCAACGCGTCGATCTTCGGATCGCGTCCGCGGAAGGCGCGGTAAGCGTCAGCCGGATCGATCGTGTTGCCGACTGAGAAGACGTTCTTTCGCAGCCGTTCAGCCACCGCCTTGTCGTAAGCACCTTTGCCTTCGACGAAGGCGCCAAACGCATCCGCCGTTAGCACGTCGGACCACAGGTAGCTGTAGTAACCAGCGGAGTAGCCGTCGCTCGAAAAGACGTGGAGAAACTGCGGCGTGCGATGACGCATGACGATCTCTTTCGGCATGCCGAGTTGGGCCAGTGTCTCTCGTTCGAACGCGTCTGCGTCGATCTTCTTATCTCCCGCCAGGTGCAGCTTCATATCAACGAGCGCGGCCGAAAGATATTCAACCGTGGCGAATCCCTGGTTGAAGGTCGACGTGCGAAGGAGCTTGTCGACGAGATCCTGCGGTATCGGTTTGCCCGTCTGGTAGTGAAGCGCGAACTTCTGCAAGACTTGCGGCGTCGTCAACCAGTGTTCCAGAAGCTGCGACGGAAACTCGACATAGTCGCGCGGAACGGCAGTTCCGGCCACCGAAGGATAAGTGACGTTTGAACTCAAGCCGTGCAATGCATGACCAAACTCGTGGAACATCGTGGTCGCGTCGTCCCACGAGATCAGCACCGGTTCGCCGGGCTTGCCCTTCACGAAGTTTGAGTTGTTGGAAACGATCGTCGTGATCTCGCCGTTGACGCGTTCCTGCGCGCGGTAAGCATTCATCCACGCGCCCGAACGTTTGCCGGCGCGCGCGTATGGATCGAAGTACCACAGTCCGATGTGACGTTTGCTGGTCTTATCAGTGACTTCCCAGACGCGAATGTCGGGGTGGGCCACCGGAACGTTCGTCACCGGCGTGAAGTTGAAGTTGAAGAGTTCGCCGGCAACCCAGAAGATGCCTTCGCGCAACTTCTCGAGTTGGAGATACGGTTTGACTTCGTTCTGGTCCAGGTCGTATTTCGCTTTGCGGACCTTCTCCATGTAGTAGCGATAGTCCCACGGCTCGATCTTGATCTTCGCGCCTTCC
>JAICGQ010000136.1 GCA_025923035.1 Pyrinomonadaceae bacterium
CCGGACAGTCAGGCAGCACGAGCAGCACGCGATCCTCGATCTCCAGCCCGAGATCGCGTAACGCGTTTCCCGTCTGGTTCGACAGGCGTACGACGTCGCCGTAGGTCCAACTGCGATCTTCGTAGTAAAGACAGACCTTGTTCTCTCGACCTTCCTCAACGTTGTGATAGAGGAAGTAGTCGGCCATGTTGAACCGCTCTGGAAACGAAACGGGCATCAATCGGCTTTCCTCAGTTTTCCCTGAAACACGCTTTCCAAAAACGTCGCGAGCAACGCTTCGTCTTCTTCGCTGCTGGAGTTAAAGCGTAAAGCGAAACCGATGTCGGAAGCCTCGTCAACGACTTCGGCCCAGAAATGGATTGGATCCTGATCCGGAAGCTGTATTTCCAACCAGACCAGCTCTTTCTTTTCCACTTTGCCGCCGCTCAGCACGAAGCAGCCGCTGCGGCTGATGTCCGTAACCGTCGCGTTCTCGCGCGAGAGCACACCTTCCCAGCGTGCGGGAAGATTCACTCGAGCGCGCGGCGCGGATCTTCGCTCGTTCTCCATCGCGTTTAGTTGAACGGGAGACACATAAATTCAAACCCGGATTTAGTGTGCAAACGGGCAACCGCTGTTGCCATGGTTCGTGTCGAGATAGGTGCGCGCTTCCCAGAGTTCGGGGAAGAACTTCTTGTCGAGTGTCGTTTTCAGATAACCGATGCCTTCAGATCCGCCGGTGCCGCGTTTGGCGCCGACCATTCGTTCCACCATCTTGATGTGGTGCGAGCGCCAGAGCGAGAAGTATTCGTCGTGTTCCATCAGCGCTTCCGAAAGTTGAAACTCTTCGTAACGTTCCTCAAAGTGCGTGAGAATCTCCAGAATCGCACGCGCTCGGTGACTGACATCGAACCCGCGTCGTTCGAGTGCCTGGTAAAACACATCGGCCAGCGAGGGTTGGTCCAACCTCGCCTGCAAACGTTCACACGCAAACTGATCTTCGCGAAACTCCCGAATAATTCGTTCGTCTTTCAACCCGGAAGAGAACTCGATCTCGCGAAACTGCATCGACTGAAACCCGCTCGCCGGGTTGAGCTGATCGCGAAACGCAAGAAAGTTGATCGGCGTCATGCTTTCGAGAATGTGGATCTGGTCCAACAGCAGCTTCTCGATATCGACCACGCGCTTCACCGCGCGCGTGGCCGCCGGCAGCCGGTCCTGCACGATAAACGAGATCGCCGCGTCGATCTCGTGCAGGATCTGTTTGAACCAAAGCTCGTAAGCCTGATGGACCGTGATGAACAGCAACTCGTCGTGATGCGCAGGATCGGACAGACAGTCCTGCAAGTTAATCAGGTCCTGCACGCGAAGATACTTGTTATAGGAGAGAAGGGAATTATGACCGTAGGTGTTCGACATTTCTTTTGAGCTTAGTACTTAGTGCTTTGTACTTTGTTTGTATAACGAACCATTAGGTTTTAAGCCGAATCTCGAACCAGCGAACAAAGTACAAAAAACCAAGCACTAAGCTCGCTAAACTAAAAGGCTGCTCCCGCCACTTCCTGATATGCGTTGGACGCCGCGATCTTCTTCATTTCCTCGATCACGAGCTCCAACTCCTCATCCTTGGTGTAGAAGTGAGGCGAGATGCGAACGCCCGCGCCGGGGCGATAATCGACGATGAATTCTCGACGTAGCAATTCTTTGGTCATGGCTCCTGCGTGTTCGTGAGCGACTGTCACCGTGCCGCCGCGTTGGGCCGCGTTCTTCGGACTAGTCACCTGGAAACCTGCTTCTTCCGCTAGCTGGATTAGATAGTTGGTCTGGCGCACGCTCTTCTCGCGAATTCGCTCGACGCCGATCTCATTGATGACGCGATAACCCGAACGGGCCGCGTAGAGCGCCGGAATCGCGGGCGAGCCATGCAGGAAACGCGAGATGTTCGATGCGTAGCGGAGTTTGGTATCGAAACTGAACGGCGCTTCATGGGCCATCCAGCCGGTCGTCTTCGGTTCGAGTTTGGCTTGCAGATCGGGCCGCACGTACAAGTAACCGGCGCCTGGTCCACCACACAACCATTTCACCGATCCGCCGGTGGCAAAGTCGACGTTCAAATCTTTTACGCTGAACGGAACTGTTCCCGCCGATTGATAAGTGTCGAGCACGACCATTGCGCCGACCTCGTGCGCGCGCTCGACGATGGCCTTCGCGTCCTGCAGGAACGCGCTCTTGAAAAGTACGTGCGAAAAGGGAACGAGCAGCGTCGTCTCGTCGATCGCCGCGAGCAGTCGTTCGAGAGGAACGGTCATCCCGTCGTCAGATTTAACCGTTTCGATTCGCAGTTTGCCGTCGCGGGCGTGCGCCTCGTAGACGTACATGACGGACGGGAAGTTGAGTTCCGAATAAACGATCTTGTTTCGCTCTGGCGTCGGGTCGAAGCACGACAGGATCAGCGATTGGCAGATGGAGACGTTCTGGTGCATCACGACGGTGCCGGGGTCGGCGCCGATGATCTTCGCGAGTTCGTCGCCGAGAGTGACCGGCATTTCCCACCAGCCTTCTGCCCAGGCGCGGACGCCGCGGGTTGCCCACAAATCGGCGTATTCGTGAAGTTGATCGTAAGTTGCTTTCGGCATCGCGCCGAGGCTGTGGGAGATCAGGTAAACAGTCTTATCGAGAATCGGAAATTCGCTTCTCCATTTTAGTAAATCATCAGACAAACAGGCGTTCCTCCTGCGTTAAATGTACCAGAATCCGTTTAATCTGTGGATCGTGCTACAGTGATGGCGCGCACATGTGGAAGTTTGCGAACCCAATCCGACATCGGATAGAAGAAACTAAGTGGCCAACCGCTGAAGAAGCTGCGCGATCCCTTCTTTACACCCCGGTAAAAATCGGACGACTCGAGGCGCGAAGCCGCACGTGGGTGCCGGCGATGGTGCCGTGGCGCGCGACTGAAGACGGGTTTGTCACGCAACAGAACCTCGACTGGTACGGGCGATTTGCTCAAGGGCGTCCGGCGGTGCTCGTGGTCGAGGCGACTGGCGTGCGTGATATTCCGAGCGGGCCGCTTTTGAGGATCGGCGACGACCGGTTCATACCGGGATTGAAGAAGCTGGTCGAGGTGGTGAAGGAAGCGAGTGGCGGCGAGACGTTGTTGTTCATTCAGATCATTGATTTTCTGTCGGTGAAGCGACGGCCCGAACGCGCTAAGTACTTCCAGAGGTTTCTGCAAATCCGTGAACAGCATCGACGTGCGGTTGCTGAGATTACAGGTGAAGCTGACTGGTCGGACGAACATAAACTAAGAAATTTCCTGCTTAACGCGAGTGATGAAGTTGTTTCAGCTGTGCTTGATGAGCGCGAACGTGAAGCGCTGGATTTTGGTTATCGCGAGCGTGTGACCGACATGCATTTGCAGCACATTCGCGAGTTGCCGCGTGAACTGCCGCCAATATTCGCTGCGGCAGCCGAGCGCGCGCGGGAAGCGGGATTCGATGGTGTTGAGTTGCACTATGCGCACGCGTACACGATGGCCGGATTCCTGAGCGCGCAGAATAATCGCGCCGATGGTTATGGGGGCTCGCGTGAGAACCGAATCCGGTTGCCGCTCGAGGTTTATCGCGCGGTGCGTGAGCGTGTGGGGACTGATTATGTGGTTGGTTTACGGTTTCTGGCGGATGAAGTGATTGCGGGTGGTAGTCGGGTTGAGGACGCTCGTTACTACGCGGTTGAGTTTGCGCGTGCGGGATTTGATTTTCTGTCGTTGTCGAAAGGCGGGAAGTTCGAAGACGCGCAACAGCCGAAGGTGGGCCAGGCGGTTTATCCGTACACCGGACAGAGTGGTTACGAATGCATGCCGACGGTGCTTTCCGACGAAGCTGGACCATTCGGACGCAGCGTCCCGCTCGTGGCATCAATCAAGCGCGCAGTAAATGACGCACGTTTTACGACGCCGGTGGTTGCGACCGGTGGTATTTCGACGTTTGCGCAAGCGGAAGAGATACTGCGGTTGGCCCAGGCGGACATCGTGGGCATGGCGCGTCAGGCATTGGCCGATCCTGATTGGTTTATCAAAGTAAAGATAGGCCGAGGCAACGAAGTGCGTCGCTGCACGTACACGAATTATTGTGAAGCGCTCGATCAGGCGCACCGCCCGGTGACGTGCAAATTGTGGGATCGCGTTAATCTCGACGAACCGGGGATTGCAACGGTGGATGATGGGCGCAGGCGTTTAGAGCCGCCCGCCTGGGGTTAATTTCGCAATGAATTCCGGGTCGCGTTTCTTTAAATCTTCATAACTGACGCGACCGCTTCGCATCATCACGCTAAGCGCGAGTTCCATCGGGCTGAGGTGCATGTACTGCGCCGCGTTTTCGAACCACCTCATACTTTCAAACGCAGCGGCCTGATAATCTTCAATCACCGGCCGCCGTGCAGCAGTAAAACTTTCGAGCGCCTGTTTCACGTCAGTCGTTTGCTGAAACGCCTGGGCCAACGCGATCGCGTCTTCCATCGCGAGCTTCGTTCCCGATCCGATCGAAAAGTGCGCCGTGTGCAGCGCGTCGCCGAGCAATACAACATTGTCGAAGAACCAATCCGTGTTCTTTACGAGTAGAAAGTTAATCCACTTCGAGTTGTTCGAAAGCAGAGGATTACCGTTCAAATCGGCGGTGAAAACGTTTGCAACGTATTCGCGTGTGTCTTCATCGCTCATCGTCGCAAATCCCGCTCGTTCCCACGTCTGCGGATCGCATTCGACGATGAACGTGCTTGTTGTCTTGTTGAACTTGTACGAATGCGCAGCGAACGTGCCGGCGTCATTCTCGCGAAAAGTAAGCGTCAGTCCGTGAAACAACTGGTTGGTGCCGTACCAGATGTAGCGATGCGCTCGCACATCCAGATCGGGTTTGAACTTCTGCGCATAGCGAAGCCGAACAGTGCTGTTCACGCCGTCAGCGCCGACAAACAGATCGCAATCGTTTCGCAGCGACTCGAGATCCTGAATCTCAGTTCTGTAATTGACCTCGACGCCGAGTTCTTCCGCCCGTTGCTGCAGAATCTTCAGCAGTCGCAGCCGCGCGATTCCGGAAAAACTATTCCCATGAATCGAGATCTTCTCGCTACGATGGACCACATCGACGTTGTCCCACGCTTCAAACTCGCGCGTGATCTCCGCATGCGACTCCGCATCCGCCGCCCGCAGGTTTGCCAGCGTCTTCCCTGAAAAAACCACGCCCCAACCGAACGTGTCATCCGGGCCGTTCCGCTCATAAATCGTGATCCGGTGCGCACTTTCCGCCTTCTTCATGAGGATCGCGAAGTACAACCCCGCCGGTCCGCCACCGATGATCGTGATCCTCATGATTTACGACTGTTCCTTCAGGAGTTGGTTGGCGATGACGAGTTTCTGGATTTCGGAGGTGCCTTCGTAGATGCGCAGCGCGCGAATGTCGCGGTAGAGCTGCTCGACAATGTTGCCGCGGACCAGGCCCGTGCCGCCGTGAACCTGGACCGCGCTGTCGATGATGCGCCAGGCGGCTTCCGTCGCGAACAATTTCGCTTCGCTCGCTTCGCGCGTTACGCGACGATTGGTTGTGTCTTTCAGATACGCCGCGCGATAGACCAGCAGCCGCGCGGCGTCGAGCTCGGTAACCATGTCGGCGAGTTTTTCCTGCACGAGTTGATGTTCGGCGAGCGTGCGTCCGAACTGTTTCCGACTCGAAGCATAACGGACTGCTTCGTCGAGCGCGCGTCGCGCCATGCCACAGGCTGCCGCACCCACGCTGGCGCGAAACGTGTCGAGCGTCTCCATCGCTAACACAAACCCGTCGCCTTCTTTTCCGACCATGTCTTCAGCCGGAACGCGACATCCGTCGAAAGCGATCTCGCCGATGGGATGAGGCGCGATCAACGGCGTGCGTTCGACAACAGTAAAACCCTGCATCTTCGAACCGACAACAAATGCCGACAACTCGGCACGTCCGTCGGCGCGGGTTCCAGTGCGTGCAAACACAGTGTAGAAATCAGCGATACCGGCGTTTGAGATGAATCGTTTGCGTCCGTCGATGACGTACGTTTCGCCGTCGCGTCGCGCGGTCGTCTGAATGGCAGCGACGTCGGATCCGGCTTCCGGTTCGGTCAACGCAAACGCCGCGATCGCTTTTCCATCGAGGGCGCGCGCCACCCAGAAGTCGCGAACGTGATCCGGCGCAGACTTGGCGACCGCGTACGTTCCCAGTCCCTGCATCACGAAAGCGAGATCCGCGAGCGCAGACGAGTACGCGAGCGCTTCGCGAACCAGGCACAACGAGCGAACGTCGAGTTGAGACTGCGCGACGGAGTACTTCAACAGTCCAGCCTGGGCCAGCACGCTGACGAAGTGTTTCGCGAGTCCGTCGACGTCTTCCTCAACGCCTGCATGCGGCTCGATTTCCTGTTCGACGAAAGTCGTAACGCTATGGGCGAGACTGCGATGTTCGGGGTTGAAGAAAGGGAGTTGAGCGATCAGAAGATCCATTGTGTGCTTTGTGTTTTGTACTTGGTTCTTTGTGCTTGGTGTTTGGTTTTACCAAGTTCAAAGCACAAAGTACAAAGCTCTAAGTACAAAGTACAACGCATTTAGTCAAACTTGGGGTCTCGCTTGTTCACAAACGCTTCGTACGCTTCACGATAATCCGGATGCTGCATGCAAATGGCCTGCGCCTGTGCTTCGCTTTCGAGTGCCGTTTCGAGATTCATGTTGAGTTCGCGATTCAGCATCTCTTTCGTTTTCGCGAGTGCGAACGCTGGGCCGCGTGCGAGTCGCCGCGCAAAATCACGCGTCGCTTGCGCCAGATCCGCGGGTGCTACGACGCGATTATACAAACCGATCCGCTCAGCTTCGGAGGCACCGATGAAATCGCCCGTGTAAAGCAGTTCGGTCGCCTTCGCCAGACCAACGACGCGCGGCAGCAAATACGCTGCGCCCATGTCCGCGCCCGACAAGCCGACTTTCACAAACAGAAACGCGATCTTCGCTTCTTCGCTGGCGATACGAATGTCGGAAGCAAGCGCGATGCACGCGCCGGCGCCTGCGGTCGTGCCATTCAGACTGGCGATGACAGGCTGCGGCAAGACGCGGATGTTATGCACGAGCTCGCACGTCATGCGCGTGAACTCGAGCAGTCCTTCCATGTTTCGACTGAATAGCTCGCCGATGATGTCGTGCACGTCGCCACCGGAGCAGAACGCCCGTCCCGCGCCCGTGATAACAACGCAACGCACGTCCCGTGAATCGCGCAGAGCAGCAAAGAGATCCGTTAGCTCGCGATAAACCTCAAACGTCAGCGCATTCAAACGCTCGGGGCGATTGAGCGTGATCGTCGCTACACCTTGTTCGTCTTGTTCGTAAAGAAAACTGCTCGGCTGCTTCATGAAGGCAACACCGCGATTCCTTCGATCTCGACCTTCGCCGCGTCGTCCAACAAACCCGCCACCTGGACCAGCACCATCGCCGGAAAATGTTTTCCCATGTGTTTGCGATAGCGCTCGCCGACTTCTCTGGTCCGTTCGCGGTATTCGAGCTTGTCGGTGACGTAGATTATCAACCGCGCAACGTCTGAGGCTTTACCGCCAGCCTCGCTTACAACGGCCATCACGTTCGCCAGCGCCTTATCGAACTGTTCGACGAAATCGCCGCTGACGATCTCGTGTTTCTCGTTCCAGGCGATCTGACCGGCGATAAAGAGCAGTCTACCACCAGGCTCGGCAAGCAGTCCGTTTGAGTATCCACTGGGCGCTCCGAGAGACTGCGGATTGATCTGTTCGAAAGTCATTCGGGGAGATTATCGCAGCTTAGCGATTAAAGTAATTTATCTAGTCGCGGCGCCAGTTGCGCGGCGAGGTTGCCGGTCGGATCGAGTCCGCCAATCGGCGCTCCTGAGGTGTTTCCTTCCTTGTCGAGAATCACGATCGACGGCAGTTGGTCCACGCCGAACTTCTTCGACACCACGCCATCGGGATCGCGCAGTACAGTCACATTCAATCCGTACTTCTGCGAAAACGCTTTGAGTTGCTGATCGGTCGCGTGGTTCTTCGACTTCGCATCGTTTGATTCGGTACTCACCCAGTAAACGACGACGCCTTTGTTGCTGTATTCATCCGCGAGTTTCCGCACGCCTTGCAGTTGAGTTTTCGACAAGGGCAGCCACGACGCCCCGAACGCGAGGACCACCACTTCGCCGCGCAGACTCTCCGACGTGACGTTTTGTCCGTCGATTGAGTGCAGCGAGAAATCCACGCGGGTTTGGGCAAATGCCGCGCAACTGAACAAGGCCACCACCACACCCGCCAGGAACCGTTTTTGACAGTTTAGAACCATCGTTTCTCCTTCGCCGAAAGGCCCGCAATTGAGCATTCGACGGTGTTTTAGATGAGGTTTCCTGGGGTTACGTTGGAACGTTTTTACAGCTTCGGAGGCGGGTACCCGAATGCCTCCTCGTGTAATGCGAGGTAATCATCCCACGTATCCATGTCGCGAGCAACGAACGGCGAGTCAACGGCGAGGCGCTGGACCTCGTCGAAATGGCTTTGAAACAGCGATCGCAGCCCGCCGGTCTGATCGAGAGACAAAAGCTCCTCGCGAAAACCGAGATCGACGAGCACGGGATGGCCGCCGCGATTCTGCCACGTCGGGATGACAATGCGGGCGCCGTGCTGCCACTCTTCGATTAGCTTTGAAACGATTGCCGGTGGGACTGCGGGGTGATCGACGAGAGCGATCAGCACGCACTGAGCGTCATTTGGAATCGCGCGAGTTCCAGCGGCAATCGAAGCGCCCATTTCGCTCTCAGGATCCGGGTTGATTGCGATCTTTACGTCCTTAAGAAAAACACGGATCTCGTTAGCACGATGACCCAGCACGACGACGATCTGATCAACTCCACCGCTGTGAAGATAATCAATGCAAGATTCGATGACTGTTTTGTTACCGAAGGGAAGCAGCGGCTTGAACGCGCCCATACGGCGTGACTGTCCGGCTGCTAAGAGAATCGCTGCGACGTGATTCACACCTGCAGTTCTCGCAAAGCTCGTAGCGTGTATTGCCGCGCCATCTGTTTGCGCCACTGGTAAACGAAGTCTGTGTTGTCGAGCGGCCGTGCTTTGACATAGGCAGCTTCGGCAGCGGCTTGTATTCGGTCTTCGTCGAGCGGCTGGCCCTTCAACGCAGTGGCTGCCTCCGTGATCTCGACGGGCGAGGGAGCGATTGCGCCGAGCACGACTTTCGCGTCTGTCACGGCGCTTCCGTCCGTCTTGATCCATGCAGCGACGCCGAGAACCGGAAAATCGAATGCGCCACGGCGGCGGAGTTTTTGATACGAGGCGCGCCAGCCGTTTGTCGGCGGAAGTTGAATGTCGACGAGCAGTTCGTCAGGTCTCTTGCGGAGGTAATCGATACCATCGTCGTTGTACAGCCCGGCCGCATCGACAACGCGCTCGCCGAGTGTTGAAGCGAACCGTAGCTTCGCGCCGATCGCGACCATCACCGGCACGAGATCCGACGACTGCACGGCCCAGCACTTCGAGCTACCCGGCGCGACCCAGCAAACGTCGCCGTCTTTCTTCAGACAGAAGTTGATGCCTTTACGCCACTCGTAATTCTGATCGTAATAGTTGCAGCGAGTGTCGAGCAGCAGGTTGCCGCCAATGGTTCCCATGTTTCGCAGAATCGGCGTGGAGATGGTTCGCGCCGCCGCAGCGATAACGGGATAATCACGATTGATGATCGGATGCTCACAGATGTCGGTCAGCGTTACTGATGCGCCGATTCTTACCCCGCCCGCTCCATCACCACTGATCTGGTTCAACTCCTGTAACCGCATCACGGAAATCACACTCTTCGGCATCTGTTGCCGTCTCTTCATATTCGGATACAGGTCGGTGCCGCCGGCCACAAACTGTCCGGCCGGGCCACTGTCCGCCATAATCCTCACCGCTTCCGCGACCGTTCGCGGAACGTGATACTCAAATTTCGGCAACCTCATCATAACGAGCTAATCCCAACTCCTGATTTACGAATGCACAGCTACGTGCGGCATCTCGGTGCCGTCGCCGCCTTCGGCGGGTGTTAAAACGCGCAGCGGATCGGGCCAGGACACTGGTGGCACGGAGTGCGGACCGTAGCGTCCGTCGCGTCCGCGTGATTTCTCACGCAAGGCACGCATCACCTTCTCCGGAGTGATTGGCACTTCATCGATGCGCACGCCGACCGCGTCGTAAACGGCATTCGCGACTGCCGGTGGAATCGGCAACAGCGGACCCTGGCCCACTTCTTTCGCGCCGTATGGTCCATTCGGATCCGGATCTTCGATCAGGTACGTCTCAACGTCGCACATCTCCATCGTCGTCGGACTCTTGTATTCCAGCATCGAGGGAAACTTATGCACGACATTGCGGTTCGTGCGATACGACATCTCCTCCATCAGGATCTCGCCCAATCCCATGTAGACACTGCCTTCGACCTGGCCCAACACCAGCATCGGATTGATGGAGCGCCCAATGTCGTGTGCGATCCAGACCTTCTCGACAACGACGATGCCCGTGTCAGGGTTCACATCGACTTCCGCAACCGCGGCTGAATAACTGTACGCAGGCGATGGTCCAACGCCGGATCCCTTGAACTTACCAGGCGACCGCGGCGGCGAATACGAACCAACCGTTCCAATCGTCCCAAACTTCGACTCCGCCAGCACGACAGCTTCCGCAAACGAAACGCCAACGTCCGGATTCTCTACGTCGAATACGCGTCGTTCGGCCAGCGAAAGATTCTCGATCGGCACGCCCAACTTCTCGGCGACGGCCATCACCAACAATTCTCGCGCACGCTCAGCGGCCTGTATCGCGGCGTTACCGGTCATCAACGTAACCCGGCTCGAATAGCTTCCAAGATCGACCGGCGTCAGATCCGTATCCGCCGTGACGACGCGAATATCAAACGGATCGATCCCCAGAACCTCCGCGACGATGTACGCGAGTATCGAATCAGATCCCTGCCCGATATCGGTCGATCCACACATCACGCAAACACCGCCCTGGCGATCGAGTCGAAGCTGCACACCGGACTGCGGCATGTTGTTCCAGTAAATCGGCAACCCGGCGCCGCAGATGTACGAGCTGCACGCGATGCCGACGCCTTTGCCGTAGGGAAGTTTTCGAAAACGATTTTTCCAATCCGATCCTTCGACAACGCGATCGATGCACTCGCCCAAGCCCATGCTGCCGATGCGCAGATAGTTCGCGGTGACGGTATTCGGCGGCACGAGATGTTTGCGCCGCATGTCCGCCGGATCGATTTGCAACTGTTCGGCAATCTTGTCTATCTGCACTTCCAGACCGTAGCGCGGTTGCGGCGTACCATGCCCGCGCTTTGGACCACAGGGTGGCTTGTTCGTAAACGTTCGTATCCCCTGAAACTTGTAACGCGGCACGTCGTAGGTCACGGTCTGCAACGCGCCCGTGTAGAACGTGCTCGCCACGCCATAACTTCCATACGCACCGCCGTCGAG
>JAICGQ010000137.1 GCA_025923035.1 Pyrinomonadaceae bacterium
CCGTTCCGTCGCGGCGGTAATGTTTGTCGAAAGCGAGTATTCGGTGCTTGCCGTGATTCGAGATGTTGTCGACGAGCCCCGCCAGTCGTTCGACAAACTGTGCGTCGCCATGTTGTTCGTCATCTATTCCGGCCGAACTCATGTAGACCTTGAATTTCAGTCGGTGAAACGGATGCGCCCAGGTGTGCATCTTCGCGTTGACGAACGCGTTCGTGCCACCCGCACCGAGACCGGCGATGTGGACGTGATGATCGACGAGTCGCTGCGGATCGACGTCGTCGAATGAACGTTTGATGAGGTCGGAAGCTTTTTGACTCAGCCGCGTGGATGATTCGTGTGGCTGTCGTTTGAAGGCGCCGCCGAGTTGGTGAATGAGACACATTCGATCAATCGCTACGTCGTGGCAGACGCATCATTGTGCCTTGCATCGTCGCTACCAGCGTTGGCTCCTGCGTACCGCCCATCGCAAACACGTCCGCGCGAACGACGGTCAGCGTCTTGCCGGGTTTGATGACCTCGGCACGTGCGAGAAATTTCTCGCCTTTCGCGGGTCGCAGGAGATTCACTTTGAACTCCACCGCGAGGACTTCCGACTGCGGCGGCATCAAAGTGTACGCCGCATAACCGCACGCTGAATCCGCGATCGTCGTCACGATGCCCGCGTGAACGTAGCCGTCCTGTTGCGTCAGATCGGGTCGATACGGCAGTGTGATCTCCACCACGCCCGGTTCGACGTGAGTCAACTCACCACCGATCAACCCCATGATCGCCTGTTTCGCAAAACTTCGCCTGACTTCATCCGCAAACGCGGGATTACTCGCTTGTAGCTTCATCGATGTTCTTATTTCTCACTTCAACGCCTGGTCCAGGCTGGAGGAATCGTCGAGCAGGATCCATTCGACGATCGACAGCGGCAGGCTGCCGTTTTTCAACAAATCATCGTGAAACTGGCCCAACTGAAAACTCGCGCCGCGCTTGTCGCGATACCTTCCGAGCAAACGCATGATCTGCCACTTGCCCGTGATGTACGTGATCTTCTGCGACGGATACGCCGCCGCGCCCGCCGCTTCACCTTCCGCCGCTTCGCGATCGAGCCCACCCGCCTCCATGAAATAGTTGACCGCCTGATCGAAGGTCCACTTGCCCGTATGCAAATTGACGTCAACGCCAATACGCGCCGCACGATAACGCGAGAGCCGCAGAATCTGTCCCTGCGCCGCCGAGTTGTCAGGATAAAGCCCGGTGCGCATCAACATCTCCTCGGTATACAACGCCCAACCCTCGATTATGATCCCGTCGAAATGTTGTCGACGGATCTCGTTCGACACATGATTCGCGATCGAGAGTTGCAAAAAATGCCCGGGAATTCCTTCGTGGCCGAGGATCGGCCGCGGGTCCTCGATCGCAGCACGAATGTAAAAATTCTTGCTCGCCGGATTGTAAGTCGGAATGAAATAGAAACCGCTGTTGTCTTTGTCGTAAACACCCGGCGGATTCATAAAACCGCCGGGACTCGTCGGCTTAAACGCTTCCGGCAACTGTCGAATCTGAAACGGACCAACGTGCGACGGAATCGTCACCAGCCGGCGGCTCTTCAGAAAGTCGATCATCTCCGTCTGGCGGCTCTCGTACTTCTTGAGAAAGTCCTGCTGGTCCGTCGGAATGCTCTTACTGCGCGCCGGGTTCGGATCCGCCAGCGACGGATCGGAAAGTAACGACTCCAACGCGCGGTAACGCGCAAGCTCCGTCTGGCCCAACATCTCAACCTGCCCGGCGTCGAGCGGCAACAAATACACGTTCTTCAGCAAATAGTTGTAGTTCTCGACGCCCATCGGCTTGAACGGCACCATCCCGGGCAGCCGTTGCTCCAGCCAGTCGGCAAACGAGTGAATCGACTTCAACGCGGCATCACGCGCGGTAACGAGGTTGTTCTTCTCCGCGGGCGAAAGGTCCTTCGCGAGCGTCATCAAACTGTCGTTGAAAAGCCCGTCGATCGAACGCGCCGAGTCAATCGCGAGTCGCGCATAGAGCTGAACCGGACGCGTCAGGTTCGACTTCGCCTTGTCCATCACGAACGGCATCTGTTTCAAACGCGCCGTCGCGGCAACGGCACGCACACGCGGCGTGTCGTACTCTTTCTTCAGCAACGAAAAGATCCCGCTGCTGCACTCGTTCACATAAACCTGCGGGTCCGTCGCTTCAGGATCCATGACGCGATTGAAAAACGCGACGGCTTCGAGTTGTGAACGAAACAGCAACCAGTCGATCCGATCGTCCTTCGCCCAGCTCGCCGCCGGCATCGCCCGAACTTTGTTCAGCAGATCCGTGACGTAAAGCCGTCGCGCCAAAACAGCCGACAACGAATAGTCCGTGAGCTTGTCGTCCCACGTGTGAAGGCCCATGTCGCTCGAGGCCGTCGGAAAATTCTGATTGCGCCAGCGGTAATACTCGTCGGCCAGGCGACGAAGATCCGAAGGCGTTTGGGCTTGAACCAGAGTGAATGACACGAGGGTAAACAGGAGCACAAAAAAGATTTTCATAATTTTGAGATTAGCGCGCGCGCGTTGCGCTGCAGTCCGGCAAGCTTCGCGCGCTTCATCGCGCTGCCGCGAAAACGTTCGACGTAAGCGTCGTGACTGAGTTCGACAATATCACGAAGTTCGGCGTTTACGTTTCCCTCGCGCGGTGCGAAGCGAGGTTCGTCTGTTGATTGTTCAAAACGGTTCCACGGACACACATCCTGACAGATGTCGCAGCCGTACATCCAACCCGAGAGGTTCTGCTCGATTTCCGGCGGCAGCTCAGGACCACGCAGTTCGATCGTCGCATATGAAATGCACTTGTTTGAATCAACCACGTAGGGCTCCGTGATCGCAGCCGTAGGACAGGCGTCGATGCAAAGCGTGCACGTGCCGCAATGATCTTCAACGCGTTCGACGTCGTATTCGAGATCCAGGTTCAACAGCAGTTCGCCGATAAAGACCCACGATCCGTGTTCGGGCGTGATCACGTTTGAATGTTTGCCGAGCCAGCCAAGTCCCGCGCGCACGGCCCATGCTTTGTCCATCACGGGTTGAATGTCGACGCAGACTTTTCCTTCGGCGCGCGAATCCCGCTCCTTGATCCACGCGAGCAAGTCGCGGAGTTTCTCTGTGACTACATCGTGGTAATCGTCGCCCCACGCGTACCGAGAGACTTTTCCTGTTGCCGGATTTTGTTCGTGTTGATGAGGTGTGTAGTAATTGAGCGCGACGACAACAACGGATCGCGCTGCGGGAAAAATCGCGCGCGGGTTTACACGCTTCTCGACGTCGCGCGCCATCCACGACATCGCGCCGTGATAGCCGCGAGCAAGCCACTCTTTCAACCGCCGCGCCTCTTCGTCCAGCGACGCGGCGCTGACTATCCCGACCTTTGTGAATCCCTCGGCGAGCGCGCGCTCTTTGATAGCAACCGACGTGACTGCGTTACGAAACCCTTGGTCCAAAAGAAGCCTCAACCTGGCCGTCAAAATTTCCGCTAAATCATAGCGGATTACGGCCCTTGAAGCTTCTGTATGGTGACCGTGATCATCGGCGTCGCGCCCGCGGTGCGGTTGTACGACACCCAGTAGCCGGCTTTGGGATAACGAACGAGTTTGTACTTGGAGCCGTCAGCTTTCGCCTCGATATCGCTGCCGAATACTTGCTCCGGCGTGATCACGCCGCTTGCGCCGTTCTGGAAATCGACCGAGATGGCCAATACCTTCTTGGTCGCCTTGTCGTAAAGCACCTGGCAGAATTCCTTCTCGTTAAAAACGTAAAGGTCCTGCTCGTCGCCTTTATCGACGGGCGTGCCGAGTTTCTTGCGCACTTCGTCGGCGAGCCATCCTATCTGAACGCCCCGATATTCGTTAAAAACTGGTTCGTCCTCAGCGGCCGCAGGAGTCTTTCGCGTGGTTTGCGCCGACGCTGACGTCACGGCGAGCAGCAGACCAACGCACATAAGCACAACTCGACTCAGTATCCAAAAATCTGAGGATCTCGAAAGGTGAGTCATAGTTACTCCTTTCCAGGAATAATATGTTTGGACTAAAACCTCGGCAGGGTAAGAAGCCGGCTAAACCATTCCAAAACGCCCCAACCGGCTTGCATGTCGCGACAATAATCCGAAGAATTTCCGATGTCAATGGCGCAACACTGTTGACTCGGAATTCCGTTTCGCGTAGAAGCAGGGGTGTTTTGGTCCAGTCGCTGAATCCGCTGATAGATGAAGAGAAGGAGTTATGACTCGATGAACAGAAACGCACTTTCAATAGCACTTACATTGGCCGTCGCGCTCGTAGCGCTCGCGTCGATGGGCTGTAATCCCAGCGCCGATACAAACCTCAATTCAGGACTCACAACTAACAGAAACTCCGCCCCGGAACCCGTGAACACTGCTTCGATCGAAGCTGAGATAAAAAAATTGGAAGCGGAGTGGTCGGCAGCCGCTAACGCGAAAAACGTGGAAGCCGTGAAACGTATTCTCGCCGACGATATCGTTTTGACTTACCCCGATGGAACTACGGGAAACAAGGCAAGTGAGATCGAACTAGTCGAGACTGGAGCGATTACGGCCGATTCGTGGGACGTAAGTGAGAACAAAGTGACGGTCCTGAATGCCGACGCCGCATTCATCACCGGTCGAGCCGCTGTTAAGAACGGGAAGTTGAAAGATCCGAAGACGAAACAGACGATCGATATCAGCGGCGAATACCGGTTCCTGGATGTTTTTGCTAAACGAGATGGAAGGTGGCAGGCTGTAGCTTCACACGTCACCAAAATACAGGCGCCGTCGCCTTCACCCTCCGCAAAACCATAGCAGTAGATCAGTTTATCTTGTGGTTCCAGATGCCGGGGATGGTCGTTGCGCACTTCGGGCAACGACCTTCACTGGTAACATTCACCTGTTGGATCATGTAACCGTAACGTTCCACCAGCAACTGTTCGCATGATGGGCAGTAAGTGTTCTCCCAACGCCCCACTCTTCCAGGCAGGTTTCCCGCGTAGATGTAATTGAGCCCCGCTTCTTTTCCGATCTCACATGCGTGGATCAGTTGTTCGGCGGTCGTGTTCGCGTTCTCCGTCATTCGATAGTCCTGGTGAAACGCGGTGACGTGCCACGGAATATCCGGAGACACCGACGCGATGAAGTCTGCTGCACGACGCAACTCGTCAACAGAATCGTTAAAGCCGGGAATCACGAGCGTCACGATCTCTTCCCAGAAGCCGCGTTCATGGACCATCTTCACCGTCTCGAGAATGTTGTCGACCACGCCGCCGAGCTGTCGATAGTTCTTGTCGTTCATCGACTTCAGATCGATCTTGTAGCAGTCGGTCCAGGGACGCAGGTAGTCGAGCACTTGCGGCGTCGCGTTTCCATTCGAGATGAAAGCAGTTTTAAAACCTTCGGGCCGGGCTTTCTGAAAAACTGAGACTGCCCACTCGGCAGTGATCAGCGGTTCGTTGTAACTGCTGCCGACCATCGCCGCACCGTACGCTTTCGCCATCGTTACCAGGCGTTCGGGTGAAACGGGTGTCGGGTTCGTTCCAGCGTCATCGTCGCGCAGCGCTTGTGACGTCAGCCAGTTCTGGCAATACGCGCAGTGCAAGTCGCAACCCAACATGCCGAACGTCAGCGTGTCGGAACCCGGCAAGACGTGGAAAAACGGCTTCTTTTCGGTCGGATCGCAGGCGAGTGCGGCGACGTAATTTGCCGGGACGCGCAGTTGTCCGCCTTCGTTGAAGCGAACTTTGCAGATGCCGCGTTTTCCGGGTTTGATCAGGCAGCGATGACCACAGGCGTAGCATTTCAGTGCGCCCGCTTCGAGCGTTTCTATCAGTTCGGGCGCGGCTTCGACTGTCATCGAATCGAGCCGCTCCGCAAGGGGCGCAGATGTGGCGGTAATAGGCATTTTAGTACTTGGTTCTTAGTTCTTTGTTCTTTGTCGGGTACGTCTTATGCTACGAGCACCAAAACAAAAACACAAAGTACAAAGAACAAAGTACTAAGCACCAAGTCGATGATTATCGAACAAATAACCGTCACCGCGTTTCAACAACACGCTCGTATTCTTGGCTGCGAAACCACCAAGCGTGCGATCTGTATCGATCCGGGTGACGAAGCTGAACGCATCGTCGAAGTTCTCGACAGTCACGGTCTAACGCTCCAGGCGATCACGTTGACTCACGCGCACCTCGATCACGTCGGTGGCGTCGCCGCGCTCAAGAAACTGAAACCTGAAGCGAAGGTCATTCTTCACAAAGGCGACGAGTTCATGTACGTGGGGCTGCCGGAACAGCCGGCGTGGATCGGCGTTCCGCGTTCGCAGTGGGCCAGGATGGGAATGGAGTTTGAGGCGCCGCCGCCCGTTGATGAGTATTGGACTGACGGGCAGAAGTATTCGGTCGGCGAGCTGGAGTTTGAAGTGATTCACTGCCCCGGACACACGCCGGGTCACGTCGTTCTGTTTGAACCGAAAGAGCGAAAGGTGTTCGTCGGCGACGTGTTGTTTGCGGGATCGATCGGCAGGACGGATCTGCCCGGCGGTTCAACGGAACAGTTGCTCGACTCAATCAAGAACAAACTGTTGACGATTGGCGACGACGTCGAGGTGTTTTCCGGACATGGACCAACGACGACCATCGGCGAGGAACGGTTGACGAATCCTTTTTTGATTGGAGATTACTGGCGGAGTGGTACGCGTTTCTAATCTTCAGCGCAGGCGCTTGGCCTTCATCTGTTCCCAAAGATCTTTCTGATCGTTGTTCAACTGGCTGGGCAAAGTGTCAACTGAAAGTCCCTGTTGCGCGCAAAACTGACGCCACAACACGAACCGCAGATCGTACTGGCCGGTGGAGTCTGAAACCGAGTTATCAAGTTCCGGCTGTTTCTTACGCTCTCCCGTATTCATCACCCTTTTACTCTACTTACATTTGAATATGTGGGGTGAAGTGTAACAGCTTTACACGAGATGACCAATTTTAGAGAGTGCTGCGGAGATAGACAGCGCTGGTAGGCGCTCTGCTCCCGCCAGTCGGCTCCAGGGTCACGGCAAACACCGCGGAGTTGAGCGCTCGAGCGGGAACCCGATCCGTCAACTCTGCGCGGCCGATATCATCAGGAGTAAACGTGCCGCCCGGAATCGGAGGGTTGTTACCAACGATGAACCACAGTTGATACTCCTTGCCGGCCGGCGTTGGGGGCAGGTCATTAGCCCTCAACATCGCGTACCCGCTGCTGTCGTAAACGAGCTGCGCATTCGCCCCGGCGCCCGGACCGTTGCCTCGCAACGGCGCTACCTTCGCTCCGGGCGAACTCAGAATCGCAAGAAATTCCTGCGAACGTCGAGCATCTTCCTGCACCGATCGAAACTCGCTCATCAGCGAATCCATGTCTCGCCGGAGCGCGCGGTTCTGTTGCCACAGGACGAAGATCCAAACGATCAGGACGAGAAAAAGAACTGCCGCCGCAATCGCGCCAACCTGCCCAAACGACGTCCACACGGCGCGTGGGTTCTTCGGGAACGGAACGACGCGCGACGCCTCTTGCGTCCTCGCGCCTTTATCGCTGCGAACAGCGTTCATGATCCGCGTGCGCACGTGCGGCGAAGGTTCGGCCGGACTCGCACTGAGCGCAAGTGACGCGGCCGTGTTCTCCCAGTCCGCCAGCTCTCTTCGGCACTCGTTACACTCCGAGAGATGCTCATGCAACGCGAGCGCGTCTTCCGCGTCGAGCGCGGAAAGCGCGAGCGCCGGTAGCATCTCTTTGTAGTCGTCGTGCGCCATCAGTTCCTATTCGAAATACTGTCCTCTCGCGGAGAGCAGTTCGCGGAGTTTCATCATGCCACTGCGCATGCGCGTTTTCACGGTGCCGAGCGGCGCCCCGAGTTTGTAGGCGATTTCCGTCTGCGTGAGACCGTCGAAATACGCGAGCATCAAAGGGCGCTTTTGCTCTTCGGGGAGTTGCGCCAGGGCGTCGTTTACCACGCCGCGTTGTTCCGCCCGGATCGCGTCCGTCGCCGCGTCCGACACCTCGTCAGATGCTTCGTTCGCACCCGCCGTCACGACCCGCTCACGCGATGCCAGCGAACGCAGACGATCGATGCCGCGGCTGCGCGCCAGGGTCACGAGCCAGGTAAACGGTTTGCCGCGATTCGCGTCGAAATCCGCCGCCCGCCGCCAAACTTGCAGAAACACCTCCTGAAGCACGTCTTCCGCTTCCTCGCGGTTATTCAATATACGCATGAGCACGCTGAAGAGGATGAGGCGATAGCGGTCGTAAAGCTGCCCCAGGGCGGCCTCGTTTTTGGCGGCGACGGCCTTCAGCAGCTCGACGTCGTGGTGGTGTGGGAGTTCAGATCGCAAGGAGGAAGACAAGCCCGCGTACCTCGGCGTATATACGAGAGACGCGGGCCCTTTGGATTTAAGCGACGGTAATCTCGTCGGAAAGGTAGACGTCCTGAATCGCGTTCAACAGTTGAACGCCTTCGCTCATCGGACGCTGGAACGCTTTGCGGCCGGAAATCAGGCCCATTCCGCCGCCGCGTTTGTTGATGACCGCGGTGCGCACGGCCTCGGCCAGGTCGCTCGAGCCTTTCGACTCGCCGCCCGAGTTGATCAGACCGCAGCGGCCCATGTAGCAGTTCGCTACCTGGTAACGGACGAGATCGATCGGGTTGTCAGTCGTCAGTTTTTCGTAAACGAGTTTGTGGGTCTTGCCGTAGGTGCCACCACCCAACGCGTTCTGGATCGCGGTGTAACCGGCATTTCGCTCCGGAAGTTTCTGCTTGATGATGTCGGCCTGGATCGTGACGCCGAGGTGGTTGGCCTGGCCCGTCAGGTCGGCTGACGCGTGCATGTCGCCCGCGTCGGTTTTGAACTTCGAATTGCGGAGGTAGCACCAGAGGATGCATGCCATGCCGAGCTCGTGCGCTTCGGCAAAAGCCTGGCTGATCTCGGTGATCTGCCGCGTCGATTCTTCAGAGCCGTAATAGATCGTCGCGCCGACGGCAACCGCGCCCAGGTTGTACGCTTCGCGCACCGTGCCGAACATCACCTGATCGAACTTGTTCGGCAACGTCAACAATTCATTGTGATTGATCTTTACGATGAACGGGATCTTGTGCGCGTATTTCCGACCGACAGTGCCCAGCACGCCGAACGTCGAGGCGACGGCGTTGCAACCACCTTCGATCGCGAGCTTGATGATGTTTTCCGGATCGAAGTACTGCGGGTTCGGCGCAAACGACGCGCCCGCCGAATGTTCAATGCCCTGGTCGACCGGAAGAATCGACAGGTAACCGGTGCCGGCGAGCCGGCCGTTATCGAACAGTGACTGAAGCGAACGCAACACGCGGGTCGGACGATCGGAGATGCCCCAAACGCGATTGATGAAGTCAGGTCCCGGTAACTGGATCGTCTCCCGCGGGATTGTTTGCGACTTGTAATCGAGCAGCTTCGACGCGTCGTCTCCAAGTAGCTCGGCGATTCGATCGAGCGAAGCTGAGCGCTGTAGTTCGGTGGCCATGCGGTGTCCTCCTGGTGCTTGTCGGGCAGTAATTTGATTGCCGGTAAATTAAACTGCGGAAATTATATTAGCCGCCGATTAACCGGGCAATGCCAAACGCCGCGCCTGCGGCGACGCTGCCGATGAAGGCGGTTTGGAGGGCGCTTTTGATGGGCTTTGTGCCGGTAAAGCGTCCTTTGACGAAGCCGAAAATCAGGAGGGCGGTGAGCGTCAGCACGACCGACCACAGCAACGCGCTCGAGGCAGTATGTGAAAGTATGTAAGGCGCCAGGGGGATGAGTCCGCCCACCGTGTAGGCGCCGGCGATCGTCAGCGCGCTGGTTAGCGCACGTTTTGGATTGGGTTTTTCAAGGCCGAGTTCGAAACGCATCATGAAGTCGACCCAGTTGCGCGGCTGTTGCTTCAGTGCCTGGACGATGGGCCACGTTTGATCTTCTGTCAGGCCGTACGCCTGAAAGACTTCAGCGACTTCGCGCATCTCTTCGTGCGGAATCTCGGCGACTTCGCGTTTTTCGCGTTCGCGTTCTTTGGCGTAGTGTTCGGCGTCGCTTTTGGCGGCCATGTAACCGCCAAGGCCCATCGCGATCGATCCGGCCGCGATTTCCGCGAGTCCGGCAGTGACGATGATTGCAGTTTGATCGATTGCTCCGCTCAAACCGGCGGCGAGCGCGAAAGGCACCGTCAAACCATCAGCCATTCCGATTACAACGTCGCGAACGACTTCACTCGAGGTGAAGTGACGTTCGATGTGGGGAGTTTGGGGCACTCTCTCTTAAAACTTTCCTGCCAGCATAAGCACACCGATTACTATAAACGCAGTTGCAGCAACTCGCTTCACCCAGATTAGCGGGACATACTCACCAATTACTCCACCGACCAACACACCGATTGCGGAAACCGCCGCGAGGGCAAGACTAGCGCCGATGAACACAGCCCACGGCTTCTTCGTCTGCGCCGACATCGTCATCGCCGCCAGTTGAGTTTTATCACCCATCTCGGCAAGAAAGATGATGCCAAAGGTTGTCAGCATTACACGAAGGTCCATGTTTTCCACTCCGAACTATCGCAAATCAGTTATCAACACCGCATCACGCAACAACGAGCCGCGCGTGGCGGCGAACATCTTTCCGTCACTGGACCATGCAAATCCCGTCATCAGACCTTCTCTGAAAAACGTGATCTGCTTCGGTTCGCCACCCGTTAGCGGCTGGCTCCAGACGTTTGAAACGCTTTCTCTGTTGACGGAGTACAGGATCGATTTTCCGTCAGGGCTCCACTGGATCAACGTCGGCACAGTGCTGCTCGGACCAAAATTAAACGTTGCGACCGGCGTGTTGTCAGCGAAGTTCACTACGGCGACTCGATTCGGCGGTGCATATGGATCCGGCGATTCAGGATACGAGTACGCCAACAACTTACCATCAGGCGAAACGATTGCAGAACTCGCAACATGATCAGTGACCAGCACCGGCGTGCCACCATCGATCGAAACTTTCCACACCGTCGGTTTCGTGCCTTCGTTCTTGATGTAGACCACCCATTTGCCGTCGGGCGTCAGCGAGGGAAACCCATCCGAAGGACCGGGGCTAAGGCGGACCGGATTACTGCCGTCGATATTCATCCGCCAAACCGCCAGTTTGCCATCACGTGCGGAAACAAAGACGATGTACTTACCGTCAGAGGTGGCGACAGGGCTACCGCCGCCGTTGGTCGTCAACTGCTTCCGATTACCTCCCGACGGATCGGCGATCCAGACATCCGGAACACCACCTTCGTTTGACATGTAGACGACGCGATTGTCCATCGTCCAACAGAGATTGTTGCCCACAGTTGAGTAGAAACCAACATTGCCGGTCGGCAGGCCGACTGCTCGCGTCGCGTCACCTTCGGGCGCAACCCACAGATTTATCAATCCGTCGGTCTGGATCGTCGCGATTTTCC
>JAICGQ010000138.1 GCA_025923035.1 Pyrinomonadaceae bacterium
ACGGCGAGAATGCGATCGCCGTAGCGCAGTCCAGCGCGGGCTGCGGGCGAATCCGGGAAAGTGGCGCGAATGTAAGTGTTGACATCGGAACCTTCGCGCATGTCTTCGATCGTTGCGCCGATGCCGAAATACTCAGACCGCTGTTCCGTGCGGAACGCCGCATACTCGGCCGGATCGAAATAAGTCGAGTGCGGATCGAGCACGCTCAACATGCCGCTGATTGACGACTTGAAGATGTTGTTGTAATCGAGTTTCCGACCGTCGATATGGTTCGTCTGAATGACGGCCAGGGCTTCGGAAAGGTCGCTTTTAATTGCCGGCGCGGTGGGCACAGTCTTGCCGCCCGGATTGTTGGTGCTTCCGGAGCGTTCCGGATTCGTCGCGCGGCGTGCAGAACGCGTTTGCTGAGCAATTATTAAGGCGGGGAGTGCCAGGGCAAAAACAACAAATAACAATCCCGGGGCAAAAGAGCTTTTTCTCACGCAACCCTCCTAAAACCAAACATTGCAAGTACAGGGGCCGATCCGGTTCGGTGCGGAAACGGGGACGCCAGAATAACACGAAGCACCGCAGCTTTTGAATGTACGCAACGGTAGTTCCCAGAGTTTTCTGAAGATCATCGGCAGGCATGTAGATGCGCCGGAGCGAGCTTTGGTCGCCCACTCGCGAGAACAATACACAGAAACACGAATTTAAGGCTATTATGCCGTTCTGGCTTTTCACACCGACAATTCGACGGAGGATCTTTAATGCCCACAACATTGAAACGGGATAGCCTTGTGTCGTTCGCCAACGAACACCGTACGGAATTCGAGATATTGCTCCGTCGCTTTGTCGAGACACCCACGGTTTCTGTCGATCCAAACCACCTTGACGACATCAGAAAAGGCGTCGAACTCACCGTTGAGACGCTCGAATCATTTGGCGGAAAAGCCGAGGTTTATCGCGCAGACAAGGGAAATCCAGTTATTCACGGCGTCTTTGGCAACGATCCGAAGCTGCCGACCGTCACCGTCTACAATCACATCGACGTTCAACCGGCGTCGAAAGAAACCGAACCGTGGGAGACCGAGCCGTTCGTCTTCACGCAAAAAGGCGACACTTACTACGGACGCGGCACGACCGACGACAAAGGTCCGGCGTTGAGCGCCCTGTTTGGAGCGCGTGCGGCGATCGAGTCGAACGTTCCCGTCAACATTCGTTTCCTTTGGGAGTTTGAAGAGGAGATCGGATCGCCAAACTTTGAAAAGATCATTACGAAAGCAGCGCCTTCGTTGAAGACTGACTCGGTCGTAGTTTCCGACACGGTTTGGGTCTCGCGTAATCGTCCGGCAAGTTCCGCCGGATTGCGCGGGCTGATGGGATTTATTTTGACGCTCGAGACCGGAACCGTCGACACCCACTCCGGCGAAACCGGCGGCGCCTCGCGAAATCCGATTGCCGAGTTGATGCAGCTCGTGTGCGACATCTACGACCCGCGCACCGGGAAAGTCAAAATCAAAGGTTTCTACGACGACGTGATTCCGCCGACGAAGAAAGAGCTGCAGGACTGGGCCAACAGCGGTTTCACGACGAAGGCGTTCAAGAAAGCTCATCATCTGAAGAAAACGCGAAGCGAGGATCCGCTTGAGCTGATGAAGCGAATCTGGGGTATGCCTACGCTCGAGATTCACGGTGTCGTTGGCGGATACCAGGGAACGGGTTTGAAGTCGATCGTTCCGCCGCGTGCGGAAGTGAAGTGTTCGTGCCGGTTAGTGCCGGTGCAAAATCCGGCCCGGATTCAGAAGCTGCTCAAGGCGGCGATCAAAGAGCGAAACCCCGATGTCGAGATTCGTTTCGAACATGCAGCGCCGGCGTTTCGCACTGTGCTCGAAGGACCGTTGCCGCTGGCGTTGAAGCGCGCGGTGAAGTTTGCGTTTGGCAAAGAAGCGGTATTCGTGCGCGATGGTGGAACGATTGGCGCAATGACGAGTATCGAGAAGGTTTTGAAGTGCCCCGTGCTGTTTCTTGGGTTGTCGCTACCGGAACACGGGTATCACGCGCCGAATGAGAACTTCGATTGGCAGCAGGCGTCAGGCGGGATGGTTGCGTTCGCGAAGTACTTTGAAGAGATCGCCAACTTGCACCACGGATAAAATCAAATCAAACACGAGAGGCGTTCTTCGTTAAGCCTGACAAAGCCGAGTTTTTCGTAGAACCGGCGGGCGGGTGGGTTTTCGAGATGGACCGCGACGTCGATCCGTGTCACCGCTTCTTTTCTTAACTGCTCCTTCAACTGCTCGAGCATCTCGGAACCAACACCATGCCCGCGACGATCAGCCTTCACTGAAACATCGTCGAGCTTCGCAACCACTGCACCCATCGACGTCGAAATCGCATAACAAACAACACAGATCCCCGCGACGCCGTTCTCATCGTAAGCCATCCACACGAAACCCAGCTCCGGCCGCTCGAGGAAAAGGTCGAGCGCATCGTTTAGTCCCTTTAATCCGAGATCGCCATACGCCTGACTGCTCGCGAGGTAATGCTCATCCGCGCTCAGAAAATCGGTGAGCATATGAAACGCGTCAGGCACATCCGCCGCGTGCATCTTTCGACAGGTTGTAGCCACGGGCCAATGATGCCAAAAGAATGCCGAAAACGCGAGATTCGCATTTCCACATTCGGTTTTTCGGATCTATAATCCAACCTCCGCAAACCCAGTAATTTCCAACCCATTTCGCGCAGGTCAGGAGCCATGAAAAAGACAACAACTCTATTCGCCCTTGCGATATTTCTCTTCGCAACAACTTCGGCGTTTGGCCGCGAAGCGCGGCTCGTGCGCTACCCGCATTACCACAACGGCCGCGTCGTCTTTAGTTACCTTGGCGACATCTGGACCGCCGACGAAAACGGCCAAAACATCCAGCGCCTGACCGTCAATCGAGCGCGCGATGTTTACGGTCGCTTCTCGCCCGACGGAAAGTGGATCGCATTCTCGAGCGATCGCGCCGGAAACCTCGACGTGTTTCTGATTCCGGCCGGCGGCGGCAGCGCCAAACAACTTACCAACCATTCCGCGAACGATACGGTCCTTGGTTGGTCTGCTGATTCACGCTCGATCATCTTCAGCAGCAATCGCGGAGAGGACTTCACGCCGCAGCTCTATCTCGTCAGTACCGAAGGCGGCATGCCGGTAAAAGCCGGAACTGACATGGGCGTCGAGGCTTCCTACTCGCCGGATGGAAAGCGACTCGCTTACAACCAGAAGTCACAGGTTTACTGGCGCAAGTTTTACCGCGGCTCTTATCAAAGCGACATCATGATCATGGACGTCGCCGCGAAGAAGTTCACGCAGATAACCGACTTCGACGGACTCGATTCGTGGCCCATGTGGGGCCGCGACGGTTTCATCTACTTCGTCAGCGATCGCGACGGCAACGGTCTGACAAACATCTGGCGCGTTTCCGACAACGGCGGCAAAGCGGATCGCGTTACGTCATTCAAAACAGGCGACGTGCGTTGGCCCGCGATTAGTTCAGACGGCCGCGTGATCGTTTTCGAGCACGACTTCGGCATCTGGAAACTCGACGTCAACACGAAACGCGCGACACCGATCACGTTGAACATCGACGCCGAGACGCAAGAGAACCTCACCGAAACGATGTCGTTCAACTCACAAACGGACGATTACGATCTGGCGCCATCATCGCGTCGCATCGCGTTTTCGATCCACGGCGAGATCTTTACCGCACCGGTCGAAGAAGGCGATCTGAAACAGTTGACTGACGGCGCCGCTCGCGATCGTTTCGTGCAGTATTCGCCGGACGGCAAATCGCTCGCATATGTGTCGGACCAGAGTGGACGCGAAGAAATCTGGGTCGTGCCGATCGACGGTTCAGCGCCCGCGCAAAAGCTCACCGACATCGACGCACTGAAACAAGCCTACAACTGGTCGCCCGATTCGAAGGAGATCGCGTTCTCGTCGTCTGACGACAAATTGCGCAAACTGACCGTCGCGACGAAACAAGTCGTCGATCTCGACACGTCGCGCTACGGCGGCTTCGGCGCGCCCGTGTGGTCTCCCGACGGCAAGTGGATCGCTTACTCGAAACCTGACGCGTCACGCACGTCTGACATCTTCGTGGTCGCAGCGGCAGGTGAAGATAAGACGCCACACAAGATCACGTTCGATTCAAACAACGACGGCAATCCGCAGTTCTCCGCCGACGGCCGCAAGCTTTACTTCCAACGCGTGGAATCGACCGGCGGAAACACACCAAACTCCGTTCAGATCTATTCAGTGTTACTCGAGCGCCAGGAACGCGATCCGGACGACGCGGAGGAGCGCGCGGAAGCAGAACCACCGCAGCGTGAAGCGCCGCCCGCAGGAGAAGGTGGCGACACCGCTACTCCAGGACGTCGCCCGCAAGCGAACCGTCCTCCGCGCGATATCAAAATGGACTGGGCGGGAATGAAACGACGGACACGCCAGGTCACGCGCATGCCGTTCCCGGTGCTTGGTTATGCGATTACACCTGACAGCCGAACCGTCGTGTTCGTGACGACAGAACCATCCGCGACTGCAAGCGTTCCCGTCATCTATTCGATCGGCGAAGACGGACGTCGTTTGTCGAGAATCACATCGGGACAAGCGCCCAACGAAGCCGGCGAGGGTGGTCCGGGTGGCGGCGGCGGTTTCGGCGGCGGCATCGGCGGCCTGAACATTTCACGTGACGGACGCACGCTGTTCTTCCGCGAACGCGACGGCGTCTTTTCGGTTCCGTTAGCCGGCGGTGCGGGTGCGGGCGCCGGTGGCGCTGCCGCTGCGGCGGCTGGTCCACCACGCGAAGCCGGACGGCGTCGCATCAGCTTCAACGTTCGCGTTCAGGTCGATCGGCCCGCCGAGTGGGCCGAGATGTTCGACGATGGATGGCGCACGATGAAGTACCGTTTCTACGATCCGAAGATGCACGGCATGGATTGGGACGCGATGCGTGCGAAGTATCGTCCGCTCGTTGAGTTCGTCGGCGACCGGCAGGAATTGCTGAACATCATCAACGAGATGATCGGCGAGTTGAACGCGTCGCACACAGGCGCCGCGCCACCACCACGTGGACCAGGCGCCGGTGGAGTGGCGACTTCACATCTCGGCATGGAACTCGAACCCGACGCAGCAGCGGGTCGCTATCGCGTCACGCACATCTACGAAGATGGACCAGCCGACAAGGATTGGGTGCGTGTGAAAGTCGGCGACTACCTGCTCGCGATCAACGGCAAACCGGTGAAAGCGGGAGACGAGTATTGGGACATCCTCAACGATCGTCTCAATCGCAAAGTAGTCGTGACCTTCAACAACAAACCGGCTGAAGACGGTGCGTGGAACACGCGCATCGAAGCGATCTCCGGCGGCGCGTACAGCCAGTTGCGTTACGAGCGCTGGGTGAAGGAACGACGTCAGAAAGTCGACGAGCTTTCCGGCGGGCGCATCGGCTACATCCACATCCAGGCGATGAACCAACCGTCTCTCCGCAAGTTTGAAAAGGAGATTCGTGAGTATCGCAACAAGGAAGCGATGGTGATCGATCAGCGTTGGAACGGCGGCGGCAACATCGAACAAGAGTTGCTTGCGATCCTGGTCCAACGCCAGTACCAGGTCTGGCAACCACGCGGAACTGAAGCTGCTGGACGTCCATTCGCCGGATTCTTCGGACCGAAGATCGTGTTGCAGAACTGGCGCTCCGCTTCAAACGCTGAGATGTTCCCGGCGGGCTTCCGGGCTTTGGGACTCGGCAAGGTAGTGGGAACGCCGACGATGGGCGCCGTGATCGGTACCGGCAGTTACAGCCTGATTGACGGATCGACGGTACGCACTCCGGGCGTGGGCGTGTTCCTCGCGGATGCGAAACACACGAACATGGAAAACTACGGCGTGCAGCCTGACCTGCTCGTCGACAACCGGCCGGAAGACACACTCGCCGGACGCGATCGACAACTGGAAGCAGCAGTTGAAGAACTGATGAAACAGTTGAACGGAACGCGTCGCAGCGTCACCACTGACGGCCAGCAGAAGTAGACGTTTGTAGTTGAAATCATGGATGGCACAGATCGAACATGATCTGTGCCATTCGTGTTTTCAGACTGAGCTGGTGGCCGCCGCGTGGGCCTCGGCCTGCGCCTGAGCCTGCGCCGCCATTGCCTGCTCCAGCTCTAACAACTGACGTCCCGCGAGGAAACCAGGGACCATGAAGATCAGCACGACGACGTGCGCGATGACGCCGATCCAGTCCTGGATCAACAGTGCGACCATCCCGTCAAGGAAAAAGACCACCATGCCCAGGATGTAGGCCCACAACAACCTCTTGTTTGCGAGCACGCCGAAGAAAATAAAAATGCCGATGAGGAACGCATCGAACACCAACGCGATGATCGTCGGCGTTGAACCAAGGTCGGCCGACATTGCGGCTGCGATGCCGTCGATGACCTGCGTTGTGCCCAGGCTAATCAGAAACCGCCAGTCAGCACCGCTGACGGTCATGATGGTAGTGACCAACGTCAGACCTGCGATCCAGTAAAACCAGTTTGCGCCTGACTTGTACTTTTGCATCAGCTCGGAATGAATTTCGTGCATGGGAGTTCTCCTTTACGAGCAAAGTTGAGGACACGAGTAAGGATCTATTGCTTGTCGGGTTTCAGCTTGAAATCGGCTGGGACAAACTCGACCGATTTCAACGCGCCGTCGATCTTCAGGCGCTTGTCTGCATTCGGAATATAGCAAATCACAACGATGTTCACGGGCTTGCGCGGACCGCACGCGATCTCGCCCATCACGTCGGCGGTGAACGTTCGGATCTCGATGTCGTCGAAGCTGTTCGTGCGCAGCCGCAAAAGTCCTGACGGCGTTTGGAACACAAAGAAGATACTTTTACGTTCACAGTCAATCCGCACGAGCTTCGCCATGATTCGAGTTTCACCGGCGGCGGGCTTTCGCAAAACCTCACGCAGCTCGGCCGACGGATCAGACGGGTCGACTGTTTGCGTTTCGCTGGCGATGACTTCCGGTCCCGCGGGTGTCGCAGTGCTTCGCGAACCTCTCGTTCGAGTCTGCGGGTCCCCGTACTTAGCGGCCGTCTGCTCGATCCTGCTCATCTGGTCCAATAAGCGTGCGGCATGCTGGCTTTCCGGTTCGCTGGATTTAGCGACCTGTTCGAGTAACGGGCGGGCGGCTTTGTAATCGCTCTTGTGCATGTAAAGCTGCCCGAGCATAAACACGAAACCGATGCGGCCCGGCGACTCAGCGAGGACGCGCTTCATTGTCGCAATCGATTCCTCGATTTGGGTGCTGCTGATAAGGCTCACGAAAGCTAACAGTGTGTAGGTCTCGGGAAAATCAGGACGCAGTTGGATGGCGCGTTTCAGGTGCTCGCGGATCTTTGCCGCTTGTTCCGGCGTCAGACTTCCCGATGTATCGCCCGGACGTTGCCGGCTCAGCGCGTAGGCGTAGTAGTAATGCGCGAGGTAGTGCTGCGAATTCGCCTTGATGGCCCGTTCCAGGCTCGCACGCGCCTCTTCGGTCTTGCCTTCGCGAAAACGCAGCATGCCTAACGAAGCGTGGGCCATCCCGACGTTTGGATCGAGCTGTAACGCTCTTTCGAGATAGGTGACTGCTTCCGGTCGATTGCTGTGCAGCAAAAGATCGCCGAGATACGCCTGGGCCTCCGCTTCCGTCAACGGTTGCGCTTCCGTCATCGTGTCGAGTTCGAGCTTGGCGTTGAACTGACCTTTCACGATCTTGTAGCGATCCTGCCTGACGTAGTTAGCCAACTCTTTCTGCATCGCTTCGAACGTCGTTGCAAAGGCTTTCGGAAACGCCGCCTCGATCAGGTCCCCGTTGGCGAGCATGTTCAGGAAAGTCGTAAGTTGCTTGCCGCCTCCGTCCCTGCCGATCAACAGGTAATGCACCAACGCCCACGACTGCGCGTAGAAAACGCTCTTCTTTGATTTCTCGTTGTAGTAGGGCGAGTTGTGATCGACCGCGAATAACGTTTTCAACGGCAGCATCTCGTTTCGACTCAGGAAGAGGAGGTGACTGCCGGGTTCGATGCCGAGTTCGTAGTTTCGATCGTCAGAGATCTTGAACGTGCTGTAGTACTCCGCCAGTCCCTCGTTGAGCCAGAGGGGAGAATTCTTGAGCGTGTTGTCTACGAGCAGGTGTATGTACTCGTGAAAGATGATGTTGAAAACGCCGTCGAGTCCTGACCTCGCGGGACCGGATCGTTCGGTTGAGAGCGCGATGTAGTTGACGTCAGGACCAGCTTGAAAGTAACCGGCCGTATTTGGTGGTCCAAACGGTAAGTAAGCGCTTCTGTTTTTGAAAACGACGACGGTAGTGGGCACCGGCGTGTTGAATTTCATGCCCGGGAATAGCTGGATAAAGGCTTCGCGAAACTGCTCGAGTTTCAGAGCAACTTTGCGAACGTCACCCTCGCTGGCGCTGCCGATCAGGTAGAAGTTTTTGGTGCGAACGCTGATCCACGTGTCTTTCGCAGACACCGCGGCGTGGTCAGAGACCAGGACCAAAAAGCAAAGGGCTACGGCGAGGGGAAAAACGAAACGCTTCATAAATTTCGGGGTCCTGCCGCGGCCCTTGTCTGGGAATAAGAATCACATGGATTCTATTCTTCTGGACCGGTGCAGGTTGGGCCGTGAAGGGCTGGAATCTTCTGGCTGATGATCGGATAGTTCGGAGCTTCGTCTATGTTGATCTGGGTCCAATGAGCGTAGTTCTCGGGAACATTGGTGTCGGCGAAGATCGCTTCTACCGGGCATTCAGGCACGCATGCGTCACAATCGATACAGGTGTCGGCGTTAATGTAAAGACGGTCTGGTAATTCATGAAATGCTTCAACAGGACAAACAGCTGCGCAGTCGGTGTACTTGCAATCGACGCATAATTCAACAACTACGTAGGTCATTGGGGAAATAAGCTCCTTTCAAATTAGAGCAAATAGTTATTCAGGCGCGAGTGTAATGTCAACAGAAAAGATCCGTGTTCAATATGTGTGTGAGGTTTAATGTTCGCGTCGAACATAGTCCAACGTGCGTGTCGTGTTCTCAGTAACACTCGGTACGGGTTCGCCCAGGTTTCCTGCAGCAGGCAATCGCAGGTCGTTGGCAGGTAAGCGCAGCTCGTTCGTCGACACCGGCGGCGCAGAATTCTTTTTACTTTCATTCCCACCAATAAGCTTTGACAAATTCTTCACGAGCATGAACTCCGTCACACCAACGATCAGAAACGTAAACATCATGAACACACCGATCAACTCCTGATCCAATCCCGCCTTCCGGCGCAAAACCATCGCGCCGCCCAGCATGATTGCCAAACCAACGATCCCCAGCGTGGTTACCGCCGTCAGTATCGCGGTGATCGCAGTCGTATTGCTCGATTCCTTGCGCTCCCTCAAATCCGCGCCGCAGCGATTGCAATAACTCACTTCCGACGTGCGTGGTGTCCCGCAATTTGAGCAATACATCTCGCTTACCTCCCGCCTAAGGTGTGATCCACAGGTAGTAGACCGCCTGCACAATCCCGATGAAGAAACCAATCACCGCACCAAACAGTTCGATTGTCTTGAGGTGCTGCTGAGCTACTGATAGTACGAGCGCTTCCAGTTTTTCGATCGGATAATCCGAAACTTTTTTCCGCACCAGCCCGCCTACGTCAAACTCCGCAATCGCGACCGGCAAACGTTCCCGCGCCGCGAGCGTGATCTTCTCCACCAGCGCCGAACTCGCCCGTTCCATCGCGTTTTCCGAAACATGATCGCCCAAACGCCCGATCGGCGCTATCAACAACCGCTCAACCTGCGCAGTGAGAATCGCATTGATCGTGCGCGACGTGTCTTCACGCGCCAGCAAACTCAACAGACTTCGCGTCAACAACTGCTTCACGTGTTCGGGCGATTTCGGATCGACCTGCTGCAACACCGAACCTAGCGTTTGCGGACGCAGTCGATCGATCGCGTCCGAGAAATGCGCCGACACGGACGTCGACAACGTCTCGCTGCGAAGTATCTCGACAAGTCGTGACGTCACCTGCGCCTTCAACTCGTCAAATTTGCCCGCCTCAAACTGCCCGATGAGCTGGCTCAACGGCCGGTTCATCACGTTGTCGATCGTCGCGTTGAGAAACGCTTCCGCTTCCTGTTCGAACGCCTCGCCGCGCAAATACTCTTCGATCTTTTTCGGCAGCGTCTTGTTAACGAGATCGTCGACTTCGCGATGAATGCGCTCGCGCGAGATGAAGATCTTTTTGAACAGCGAGAGTTGCTCGTAGTACTGATCGACTTCGAGTTTGATCAGCGCGCCGATCTGCTTGCGCGTCGTCGGACTGGTCGCGATGTCAGCAAGATGATGAACGATCGGCGGCACTTCCTGATCGATACGTGCCTTGATGAACCCGATCGTCTCGGGTGTGACTGTCTGCGCGAACGTCGCTTCACTCCGCGACAGATCATCCAGACGTCCGGAGACAAACTCGTTCACGCGTTGTTCGAAACTCTCGTCGGCGATGTAGCCCTGAACCCGCCGCTGAATGAAATCGAGTGCCTTGTCGACCGATTCGTTATTGACCAGGTCGCCGAAGTTTCGTTCCAGCAGACCGTCGATCTGCTTGTCGACGAAACGTTCGATCAGTTCAGCAGTCTCTTCGCTGCGCAACATGTCGGCGATGTACTCCGCGAGCCGGTACTGCAGCGCGGAGATCGTGTCGAGAATCGGCGCGCGCACGTGCGACGGCAACGCGTCGATGAACGATGGATAAACACGCGCGAGCAGCTCGTTTGTATAACCACCGACGAAGTCTGCGACCTTACGTTGAAAGAAACTCGTTTCAAACATCGCGTCGAAGACGGTCTGTTGCGAGACGAGCTCGTTGCCGACGGCGTTGCCGATCGACTGGGCCAACTTGTCGCGATGCCGCGGGATCATGCCCTGCGGCCAGATGGTGATGCCAAACAGTTTCTTCGGCTGATACGGATGAAACAGCATCCAGATCGCGAGCCACGCCGCGCCGAAGCCGTGAATCGTCGCAACTATCACGATCCCAATTGCGACCAGGATTTTGAATGTAAGTGGATCGATGTTCACTTGCCGGAAGGGGTCTCAACCGGATAACCGGCATTTATCCACGCGCCGGTGCCGCCCGCGACGTTGATTAAATTCGTGAAGCCTTGCTGTTGCAACAAACTCGCGGCTGCGCTGGAGCGATAACCGCCCGCGCAAATCACCGCCGTCGGTTTGTCTTTCTGGAGGGGGAGTTGATCGATGGTCCTATCGAGTGCCGACAGCGGCGCGTTTATCGCACGCGGCACGTGACCGTTGCTGTATTCAGTCGGACGCCGCACGTCAACGATCTGCAACTCGCGATTCGCGATCTGTTCTTTCAACTGGTCCACGTTGACCTGTTCGATCGCATCGACCGGAAG
>JAICGQ010000139.1 GCA_025923035.1 Pyrinomonadaceae bacterium
CATAACTCTCGAGCGTATGACGCGCGAGTCCCTTCTCGACCTGAATGTAAGTTAGGAATTCCTTCTTGAGATCCCGATCCACGCGCGACAGATTACCTCAAATCCACGCGGCACGGCGGATCATTCGTAGCGTAGACACTCAATCGGATCGAGTCGTGAGGCTTTGCGTGCGGGCCAAACGCCGAAGATCAATCCGACGCCGATCGAAACAGTCAGACCGGTGATCACTGCCCACGTCGGGATCGTGGCGGGCAAACTCGGAACCAGCAGCATGATCAGTTTGCTGATGCCCGTGGCGAGAAGTACGCCAAGTACACCACCGAGAAACGTCAGCATCATCGCCTCAAACAGAAACTGACGGACGATGTCTCGGCGACGCGCGCCAATCGCCTTGCGTACGCCAATCTCCTTGGTCCGCTCGGTGACGCTGACGAGCATGATATTCATCACGCCGATGCCGCCCACCAACAGACCCAAACACGAGATCGCAATCGCCACCAATCCGATCATCGCCGTGATGCTGTCAAACTGTTCGATAAACTTGTCAGCGGTCTTGATGTCGAAGTTGTTCGGGTCGCCAAACTTCACTCCACGGCGACGGCGCAGAATCTCTTCAGCCTGCGTCAACGCTTCCGTTACCTGACCCGTTCGACCGCGAATGATCATCAACAGATAACCCTTCGCCGGTGCAATCTTCTGCGCGGTGCGAAACGGAATGTAAACGGCGTTGTCTTCTTCGTTCTCGCCGAAGAAGCCGGCCTTTCGTTTCTCCAGCACGCCGATGACTTCGAAGTTGTAGCCACCCATGCGCACCTGAGTGCCGGCGATGTTGGTCATCCCGGGAAACAGCGCCTCCGCGGCGTTTACGCCGATAACCATCACGTTCGCGCGTTGCTGATCATCCAGCTCCGTGATGTAGCGGCCTTCCGTCAGCGAGACGTTAGTGAGGTCGGCATGATTCGGAGAGACGCCCTGAGTGTTTCCCCAACGATAGTTGCGACCCTGGTAAGTAATGTTGTCGTCGAAAGCTCCGCCGCCGTAACCGACGTTCGGTGCGACCCACGCAACATCTTCGACGGCGGGAGCCTGTGCCTTGATTGTTTCGGCATCGGCGACGGTCAGCGGTTTTCTTGTTCGTTCGGAGCGGTCTTCACCCGTGCGCGGACCGGTCGAGAGATGGAACGCGTAGATATTGTTTGTTCCGTACTCTTCGATCATGCCGATGATGTTTTGCCGCATGCCGGTGAGGATCGACGCGATGCAGATGGCCGTCATCACACCGATGACGATACCGAGCACGGTTAGAAAACTGCGAAACTTGTGCCCGCGCACGCTGTCGAGCGCCATCCGCAGTGTCTCGCCCAAAATACCTCTTGGCAGTGGAAGTTTCATCACTAATCAGGTCGCGTGCGTTAATGCGAGAATCGGGTCAAGCCGCGCTGCTTTGAACGCGGGATAAATGCCTGCGATCATGCCCGTGACCGTCGAGACGATCAGGGCGAGCAGGATGTAGGTGATAGTGATCGTCATCGTGATCGATGCCAGCGTCGTGATAAGCGTGGTGACTCCCCACGCCGCGAGCAGCCCGAGTATTCCGCCCAGCGCGCACAGAATTGCCGACTCAATCATGAACTGCGACAGTATCTGACGGCGCGTGGCGCCCACCGCTTTTCTCAATCCGACTTCAAAAGTTCTTTCAGTCACACTCACAAGCATGATGTTCATCACGACAATGCCGCCTACGACTAACGTGATCAGCGTAATCGGTATGACCACCATCGCGATCATGCTGGTGAACTCGTCGATCTGGTTACTAATCTCTTCGACGTTGACGAGGCCAAAGTCGTCTTCCTCGTTGCCGTTCAGGCGGTGTTTTATGCGCATCGCGACGCGCGCGTCTTCGATGGCCGTGTGAAACTTCTCGCGAGTGCGTGTCTTACCGTGGATCTGAAGACCGTTACGACCAAAAATCTGCATGTGCGTCGTGACGGGAATGTAAATGTGACGATCCATGGAATCGCCGAAAAACGATCCGCGCTTCTCTTCGACGCCCACTACGCGCATCGGCAGCCCGCGAACCTTCAGCGTCTTGCCAATCGGATCCCCGTTTGGGAAAAACTTTTCTCTGACGTCAGCGCCGAGCACGACCACCATCGCCGAGCGTTCAACTTCATCGTCCGAGATAAAACGGCCCAACTCGATCGTTTTATCTTCGATATCAGCCATGGTACTGCTCGAACCCATGACGCGAGTGCCGGGAAACTCTATTCCGTCCTGCTTCAAATCGGTTCCGGCGCCGGTCGCCGCGCCCACGTAATCGCACGTGGCGCAGTGATCGCGGATCCACTCATAGTCGTCCCAGTTGATGCGTTTGTTGCGGCGGAGCCGGCGTTCGAACTCTTCGTCGTCCATGTCGCCGCTGAAGGCCATCCGGGCGATCATAAAGTGGTTGCTGCCGAGTATCTTGCCGAGCTTGTCGATGACGTAGGTGTTGAGGCCGCTAATCGAGGCGCCGACAGTGACGACCGACGAGACGCCGATAATGATGCCGATAAGCGTCAGAAACGCGCGCAGTTTATGCGCAAAGATCGACTGCAGGGCGATCTTCAGAGCATCACTATAAAAAGACAGTATTGCTTTCATGGAAAACCGGGGCGGCTAGTTAAATCCCGTGCCTATACGCCGCTAAAAGCGGTGAAGTTCAACCCGAAAGGACTTCACGCACATAAGACGCGCCACACCCGTCTTCCATTAACAACTGGTCAAAATGCGAATCAGACGTTCAGTTTTACGTGTTTAGATTCAGCTCGCCGACGGGCTCCCTGACCGTAAACTTTTCAGCCCAGCGGACGCGCCCGGTCACCTGCATGACGACGAAAAGCGTCAAAATCGAACCAATCGTGATCGCCAGGCCCGTAAATCCCTTCAGGAAAAAGGCGTACGAGAACATGATCAGGTAGATGAACTGCGCCAGCGCCGCCTCGCGGCTGGCGAAGCGAATCCCGACCACCAATCGCAGATAACTCACGACCAGGAAGATCGACACCGCCGCCGCAATCGCAAACGACGCGTGAATCGAGATGTGATCGACCAGATAAGCCAACAGCAGATGGAAGGAGAAGAACGCGGCAGCGAGGAAGAAATAGTTCATCGGGTGAAGATCGATGCCGCGCATGGTTGTGATGATTAGCATGAGGAAGAAAAAGAAGAACAGCGACACGGGGGCGAAGAAACTGATTCTGCCGGCAAGCGGACCGGGCTGTAGTTTTTCCGGCATCGCCATCGCGATCTGGTAACCGGAAAGCAGGTTCTTGTACGACCAGGTCAGGTCCCATCCGTTGCCCGTCTCGGCTTTCGTGGATGGCGACAGTGTGTTGTCCGGAAAGTCGATGTCTTTGAAGTTTGTTTTCATGCTCAGGTTGAAATCGCGCACTTGCGAAACGTCGCTGCCGCCGAAGCTGTAGCGCCATTCGTTGAGTCCCTGCGAGCTGTAGCCGACGACGAGCTGCGCCGTTTTGCCGGCGCCGATCTTTATGGTGGCAGTTGCCGCGTTGTTGCTGGTCGTGAGCGTGGCCGGAACTCCGTCGACTGTAAACGTGAGGTTGTCGTAAATCGCTTGCTGCGTGGGAAACTTCAGATGGAACTCTACGGGCTGCTCGAGCATGCTGATGTTGCGAAATGCGTATCGGCCCATGAAATCGACTTTGTATGTGCTGTACCAGAGCAAACCTTTTTGCCGGTGTTCGAGGTTGAGGTTGACGTCGATCTTGCTGCTTTCCAACGGCAAGTCAGTCGTCGTCACCTCTGTTGTGTACCTCGTTACCTTGATGCCGTTTTCGACTACTTCCTGCGGTCGCTGCGTGTACGTTTTGAATAATGCAGTGGGGGAAGTCTGCTCCTGGTGAGTGCCCCAGGTTGATTCGACCCGACTCGAAGAGATGCCTTTTGAATCATACGTTCGCGTGAGAATCGTAGCGCCGAGTATGGCCCAGGCGATGGTCGTTAGAATAAAGATGAAGATGATCGCGATGATTCTTTTAGTCATGTTTTTCTGCCCTTCGTGAGTCAGTGTGCGCACGCGCGCGGTTTTTCAGGATTTCGTTTTGCCGGAAAATTGTGGTCCAGCCACTGCAACCGCACAATGTGGTGATCCACACAACGCGTTGTTCGTCTCCACGTCGGGAAAAGAACCGCGTCCGAAGAAAACGTGCCCTGCCAGGCGTTTGAACAACGGGAGGCGCATCATCGCGCAACCGAGTTCGACGAGTTGGGGTTGTCGAACGGCTGAAGCAAGGCGACGGGCCCACAACCGCGAGGCGAATCGCGATCTGAACAGGTTTCCGGAATACGCGTTTAGCAGCTCCGGATCGCCAGTCGACAAATACTCTGCGACGACTTTCGCTGCGAAGGCCGAGAGACGCATGCACGGATCCAAACCGCCGGCCGTGAGTGGCGACACTGCGCCCGCTGCGTCGCCGATTAGCAGTCCGTTTGCGTTCGCGATGTTGCGCAGTACGCCGCCGACGGGAATGTATCCAGCGCGTCGCTCGATCTGTTTCGCCTTTGTCAGGTCAATCAGGTTACCAACACGCGCGCGAAACCTTTCGAGTTCCGAAATTGGATCGAATTGAGCGGCATAACCCCCGACGCCGAGATGCGTTTCTTCACCGTCGTGGGCGATCCAGGCGATATAGCCGGGCGCGAGTTGTGGATCGAGAAAACACAGTAGCCGCGGCGGACCCTCAAGGAGAGCGCCTTTAAGAACTACTTCGACGCCGACGATCCATTCACTGTTCTGATCGAGTTGCAGGTCGCGTGCGGTGCGGGAACGCGCCCCGTCCGCGGCGATCAAATAGCGTGTACTGATGGATTGCGTTTGCGAGGACGAACTGAGTTCGATGGTCAGGCGGCCCTTCTTGTCGGAGCCGCCGTTGGAGTGGCCCAAATAACTCGTGTTGGGTAACCAGCGAACACCCGCGTGCAGGCACTGCTGCAAGTAGCGCTGGTAGAGTTGGCCCATGCGTCCGACGCGAAACTCATCGTGGTTGCTTACCAGCTCCAAGGGGCGAAGAGCCGGTGAATAGAGCGTGACGTGTCTGATTGGTGGTCCAAGGCAGTCGTCAGGAATGTCGAAGTCGACGAGCGTACGGCGCACGAAGATGCCGGTGGTGTGGATCTTCTGGTCGAGAGTGTTTTTGCGATCGACGAGAATGACGTTCACGCCTTGCTGGGCGAGCAAGCGTGCGCATTGGAGGCCGGCGAGTCCGGCGCCGATGATAGTTACGTCGCAGTTCGTGTTCATAGCGTTAGTCTAAAAGTTCTTTGTCGCGCAAAGTCGCGTGGCAAAAAAAGAGACACGCGCGATCTCGCGACGGGTCGGCACTTAACTGTTTCGCATCTGCTTGATTAGCGATTCCATGTGGCTGATGTAGCTCTCGAGCGCACTGCGGCCTGCGGTGGTCAGTTTGTATTCCGTCTTGGGCAGGCGTCCTTCGAAGAACTTGGTGCAGGAGATGTATCCCGCTTCTTCGAGTTTGCGTGCGTGCACACTGAGGTTACCGTCAGTCGTATTCATCAAATTCTTCAGATCGCTGAACGTGAGCGACTCGTTTGCGGCGAGTGCGCTGATGATTCCGAGTCGCAGGCGCTCGTGGATCAAGCGGTCGAGGTTCGGCGCAGCGCTTTTCTCTTTCGCCGGAGACGTTTGCGCGTTGGGAACTTCAGCGATTGCTTTTTGGGGGACAGTCTTTTTTGCGGTCGATTGTTTAGCCACCGTATTTCCTCACAATAATTGCACCGAAGATCAGGTGCAGGCCGCCGAAACCGGCAGCCATAAACCAATTACGAAACTCAGGAAGGAACAAAGCGACGGCGCCCAGCGCCATGAGACAGATTCCCATTATCGGCACGACTTTGACGGAGTACATGCCGCCAGTGATCACGCCCGTTCCGTAAAGTAACAGCCAGACGCCGGGGATCGCGTTGGTCATTCCGGCCTGGACCAGCATGATCGTCAGCAGTCCGCCGGCGATCATTGGCGGCGTCAAACTGAACACTGCCTTTCGTCCGGGGCCGGAGCCGAGTGGCATCTCGATCGCGCGGGCTTTGCGGTCCATCGACCAGCCGGCGATCAGAAGTGAAATCAGGCCTTCGGCGATCCAGACGGCGAGCCAGGCGTTGAAAGTTGATTGCAGGGCGGAGATTCCCGTCGCGATCAGGGCGGTGACGCCGATGGCGATTTCGCCCCAACCGGAGATGCCGGTGAAGGCTGTGGCCCGCTCCATCGTTTCGCGGATGTAGCGGAGGTTGTCCATCGCCCGGTCGTGCAGGGCCGGTGGTTCTGGTTGGGGTTGGGAAACGAGTGGGACGGGCTTCATCGTCGAGGATGTTACGCCCGTCCTTAGGATGTCGTCAAGTACTTTGTAGAGCAAAGACAGGTCGGGATACGGATTTTATGCGGCGGGTTGGCCTTCCTTGACGCCAGTGAATTCGTAGGTGACGTGCAGCTTCAGGGCGCCTTCCGAGATCTCGGCGCGCACGTCTTTAGCGCGCGCTTTCACCACGCCGTTGCTTGCTTTGACCGGTATGCTCAACGATAACTGCTGCTCGTTTACGATCACCAGCGGATTGACTCGTTGATTAATTGCGCCCTGGACAAACGACGTGACGAAGGTGTTGGCGATTGGGTTTACACCTTCAAGCGTCACGCCATCGACGTCGACGTAACCGTAAACAGTCTGCTTCTCTTGATCGAATTGCAACCTGATACTGCTTTGCGCCCAGCCTTTGAACTGGATACACCCGCCGAGGTTGTAGCTACCTGTGAAAGCCATCGGCGCCATCACCTGTCCGTTACTAAACTGAACTCCAGTCTTCACGCCACTGCCTTCGGCCAGCAACGTGATCGAGTTGTTACACCCGCCCTGAAACAAAGCGGGTGTAACTTGCTCGGTTGAATGTCCATTCGCACCGAGGCGAAACGTCGGCGTTCCCAGTCCGGAAAACGTTGTAGCCAGCACCGCATCAATGAAGCTCTGTTCGAGACCCAGGACAACCGTCGCTGGAGGATTCCCACCCTGCTCCGGCGCCCGGATCGCCGTGCCGGGTGCTGACTTGGCACGTGGCGCGCCCATGAAATACATGGCAGCGCCACCGCCTAGCAGTATTCCCAGAAGAAGAATGAGAACGTATCGCATATCGGGTGCTCCTTAATTATCGCGGCGACACTGACGCCGCAGGTGAGCTGGTGCCTGCCGGCACAGTTGCCGTGGGGGATGGCGACGGCGGTGGCGTCGTATTCATGTTTGTCAGCAACGTCCGCAGAACCGCCGCGATCGTGTTTGTGATTGCATCCACTTGCGCCCGCACCTGTTGTTCCGAAACTTTGGTGTATCCGGTGCTCGGAACCTCGAAGAGCGTCGGCTGTGGCGTCGTCGTGATGTCGCGCATCTCGGCGACAATCTTCGCGCCTTTCACGCCCTGCACGTTACCACTTGCTTCACTGAAAAGCTCGGCGCGTAGCGGCAGCCCGGTTTCCTTGTCGACGTAGATGAACGACTCGGTATGCACCTGGCCCGCCGAAGTTTGTGTGTTTGCCGTGCGCGCGTATCGATACTTCTGCGCGGGTCGACCGTTCACAGCTTCATCGCCGACCGGTTGAATGCCCTGAAGTCGATCGAGATAAGCGACGAGCTGACCGGGCGTCATGAGTTTGTGTAGTTGAAAACCGGTGGCCGCGGGGGTCAGCTCGGCGTATTGCTTGCGCGCCGGCAGGATCGCGTAGTGCGCGCCCGCGCGGTCAAGGTAAATCAGATCCGAACCGTCCGGTAGTTTGAACTGAACGCGCCGATCCTCACCGCTGCGCGCCACCTGGGCCGACAGCTGCGGAATGCCGACGGTCTTCTCACCGCCTTCGGTTTCGGCTGTGAAGACGAGCGTCGCGCTATACGTATCAGGCTCGCGCGCGGCAAGCGTCGACGGCGGCGCCGCGTTAGTGTTGACGTTCGTGTTGGCGACGCTGGTGTTTGTGTTGATATTGGTGTTGATGTTCGCGTTTGTTTCCGTACCCCGAGAACATCCGCTCATTAAAACAATGATTGAAATAGCCAGGACAAGAATAAGGACCGGCGGCCTGGCGTCCGTATTTTTCATTTTTACACTCTCCGGGAATCGCGCCTTCGCGCGACGTTAACTACTCGGGGGTGAAGAGGGAAGGTCCATAGCATAGCACGAGCATGAAGAACGCAGAAGTATCGTTTCAATTCGTGTTATTTTGGATGCGAAGTCTTGTCTAAAGCCGTGGCGACACGGACGATCATCACACCAGGAGGCACTTACATGAAACAGTTTGCGCTCGTGTTGTTTATCGGCCTGGCCTTATCGCTTTGTAATCTCTCTGAACGATTGCACAAGGGTGGTTCGGGTTCTTCGGGTTCCAGTTCCGGCGGCGTGAGTGAGAATGAAGCGAAGCCGGATCGTGCGGAGCCAACCGCTGCGCAGAGTGCGGCGATCAGTGGTGGTTCGGAAGCGAAGTGGGAGCGGCAGGGGATGTCGTTCACTGTGCCGCCGGGTTGGACCGAGACGCAGCAGGAATCGAAGTCGTTCTCGTGGCGATCGCCGGGTGATGGTGCGGCGTCGCTGATCGTCAGCATCTCGCCGATGTCGGAGGAGTTTCCGATTGATGCGAGTTACAAGGCGTATTTTGAGGGTGCGAAGACGCGAGCGAAGAACGGTGAAGTTGACGAGCTGAAGTGGGTCGAGATTGACGGGTTGAAAGGCGTGCAGTTCCGCGAGGCGAATCCGGAGCAGGGTGACGATCATCGACGTCTGCAATGGCTCGCGTATCGCAAGTACACGGGGCAGGTGCAGATGGTGAACGTGATGCTGGCGAGTGAAGGGAAAGACTTCGAGCGGCACAAGGATGCGATGTACGGCATCCTCTACTCGATGAAGATTACGCACTGATCCAATGAGAGATCCGTGTTCCCTATTTTTCTCAAGGGAACACGGATTTTAAAATCGATGTTACTGCTTGCGAATGTAGTTGCGGTGGACCCAGTTGTCCTTGTTCGCACGATCCTGGGTTTCGAAGAAGATGTTTTCCTCGTTTTCGCGCGTGACGAGTTTGACGCGAGTCGTTACGGGTTTCGCTTCCGCCTTCGCGCGTTCGGAGTCGGAGAGAAACATATGGACCGTCTCGTCAGTCACCGGCTTCGGCGCCTGAGCCTGGTTCAACTCGGCAATCGCCTCAACAGCGCTCGCCTTTAGCAGCTTGGGCCAAAGCTTCACAAACAACGGCCGCGAAGCATAGATATCCGCACTGTTCACGTGCCCGTTGATCGCAAACACATACCCAATCACGTCCGGCTTGTTTCGCACGATTCCCGACAACGCGTTGACGTACTCGTTACCACTCTTAACCACCGCGCCATTGCTGACAGCCAGTTCATAACTCGACGGCGACGCCGGATCAGCAACTTCGACACTCACGTTCGCGCTGATCTTCTGCTGGGCCACTTTCACACTCTCCCAAACCTCCGACTGCGAATTGGACCGCTTCGCCGCGAGCTTCAGGTCCTTCGTCGCGGCGCCATTCGTCGAAGAACTGAACTGCCCAGAGCTTTCATTCCCTCTCTTGTTCCATCTGTCTGACTCGACGCAGAACGCCGCGATCGGCATTCGTCGCGACTTCGGCGGCACGATGAAATCCATCGATATCATCCGGTCCTGATCACCACCCCGCACAACGTCGCCTGACTGCACATAAACGTCCTGGTTCGACACGTTGCGGATCGCCAGCTCGTTGACGTCTTTCGTTTCATACACAATCACCTTCTTCTGCGCGAGCGCTTCCTCAAGCGTCAGGAAAGTCTTGCCCGGCATCTGCTCTTTTCCATGAACGAGAAAGATCGTCAGGTTCTTGTGCGTGTATGGACCAGAGAGACGATAGCCACTTCCCGGAGTTGTGGGCTTACTCGACTCTTGCGAACGGGCGCTGCCGGCGACTAAAGCTGTTATGACGAGTGTGATTAGGAGAGAAATCGTCAAAATTCTACTTCGGCTTAAGTAATTCATTGTCGTACTCCTTCACAGAGTTTGAGCAGGTTTTCGGGGAGACGACCACGAGGTGTATTTGGCTCCCGGCGTATCCGGGACAGCGGTTGTAGAACGGGATTCCGGGAGACTTCTTGCAGGCTGAGACGTTTGGCGGTATCGTGCCGTTGCCCTGCCCGGGATCGAGTACTTTGTCTGAGACGTCCGTGTTTTCTGCGGGGTCCGAATAAACTCAGCCCATTTAAATACCTCTCGTCCGAACCTCATTACGTGTAGGAACTCAGCTTTGAGGGAACGTTGAGTATCACACCAGAACAATTCGACTCTCTATTGACCTGGCTCGGCGACGGCGACCGAGACACCGGAGCTATAAAGTACGAAACCGTCCGCGCCGGACTCCTTCGCGTCTTCGTTACCAAAGGCTTTAGCGACGCTGAAGATCTCGTTGACGAGTCGTTCAACCGCGTCATAACGCGCTTGCCTGACATCCGCGATACCTACGAGGGCGAACCCATCCGTTACTTCCACGGCGTCGCCCGCAACATCATTCGTGAAACCAATCGTCGCAAGGAGATCTCGGCGGAAGTCTCGGCCGTGTGGGTCGAGCCGCAACCGACCAGCCCGGAACTCGAATGTCTCGAACGCTGTCTTCAGCAATTGCCGGTGGAAAAACGCGAACTGATCCTCGATTACTTCCTGTACGAAGGACACGAAAAGATCGAGCACCACAAAGAGTTGGCCGGGGAACTCGGCATCTCCGAGGGCGCGCTCCGCGGCCGCGTCCATCACATCCGGACGGGCCTGGTGAATTGCCTGCGGCAATGTGTCGGAGGCGCCGGAGGAAATCACGTAACAAAAGTGCACTCGAAAGCCATCGTAAGTGAGGGTTCTTTCGGAGGGGGCAAACCATCAGTCAACACGGAAACAATCAGCTAGAACGATATCTCCTTGGCCAGCTTGGAGAAGTCGAGGAGGAACAGGTCGAGCTTCGGCTGCTGACGGATCCGCACGCGGCGCAGGAGTTGGACGTGGTTGTCGATGATGTCATCGACCGCTACGTTGCGGGAGAGTTTGAAGGCGAAGAGCTCGAGCGGGTGCGGAACTACTTTTTCCGGTCTGAAGCGCGGCAGGAACAGCTTCGCTTCGCCCTTGCGCTTCGGGAGCGCGAGTCGCGACCGCCGGCCGTCGTTCCAATACAACCGGCGCCGGACACGAAGGGGCGGTCATACCTCCCTTATCTGGCGATTGCCGCAGCG
>JAICGQ010000140.1 GCA_025923035.1 Pyrinomonadaceae bacterium
ATGAGCGCCGCGATCTCGTCGATGTTCACTTCGGCTTCGTAATAATCAGTGCCGGCTTCCTGTCCGGCTTGTCCGGAACCGGTGCCGCCCCCTGTGCCGCGACTCTCGCGTCCGATCACGTCGCCGACGCGCGTCTTCCCGTCGCCCTGGCCCACGTGTTTCGCCTTCTGATAGTTGAAACGAAACTTGTACTCGTCGAGGGCCCTGATTGGAACTTTAACCGTGCGCTTGCCGTCGGAGAGGATGATGGCTTCGTTTGAAACAATCGATCCCAGGTTCTTGCGGATCGCTTCTTTAACGCGATCCTTGTGGCGTTCCTGGTCGATGATGCCTTTGCGTTGCAGTGACCAGTCGTTGCGTTGGATAGACATAGTAACTCTGATCTACACAGATTCTGTTTTTTACAGGATTTACAAAATCTGCGTTACAAAATCGGCCACGACTCCTGTGAACTCCTCCGGATACTCCTCGTGCGGGATATGACCGCAATTGAGAAATACAATCAAACGCGACCCGGGGATCAACTCGTGCAACCGCTCGCCGTCGGCGAGTGGGATTTCGCAATCGTTTTCACCCCAAAGCAGCAGCGTCGGCTGACTAATAAGATGCGCCTCGCGCGAGATACGTTCTGCGTCCCAGCCGCGCACCGTGCGGACGATCGCGCGCTGCGTGCCTGAGGCGCGCAACGGCAAGTGACGCGCATCGACGCGCCGTTCGTCCAGTACCCATTCGTGACGATCGTAAACTCGCTTCATCCGCCGTCGCAGCAAACGACGCGAGCCGATCAACAGCGGCGACACGACGTCGCCGAAGACAGGCGAACCAAACACACGCATCAGCTTGTAATCGAGCGGGCGATTGTTGTTCACCGTTCCGATCAGGACCAGCCTCTCGACTCGCCGCGGATAATCAAGCGCGCAGGTTGCGGCTACGGCGCCACCGTATGAACTGCCGACCAGCGTCGCGCGCTTGAGGTTGAGACTATCGAGCAGGCCCATTACCAGGCCGGCTTGGCCGGCGATCGTGTATTCACCGTTTCGCGGTTTTCCGGAGTAGCCAAAGCCGAGCATGTCGACTGCGATGACGTGGAATCCCGCCTCGGCGAGACGCAGAAAAACTTTGCTCCAAACAAGCGTTGACGACGCGAAACCGTGAATCAACACGAGCGCCGGTGCTTTTGGATCGCCTGCTTCCTGGTAATGGACACGAACGCCGTCGACTTCGACGAAGCGTGAATGGTCGGAATGAAAAATGATGTGGCGGTTGCGGTTCCAGTCTGCGTCACGTGGACGCAGGAGCAACTTAGCGGCAACGCCGAGTGTGACTGCTCCCGCGATCCAGTAACGTTTCTTCATCCATTCGCGTTAGGGGGTGAAAGTTAACTCTAGCGAGACAATAACGTCCCGACATAAGTTAATAATTCATTCGCACAAACCGGACAATATCCGTGCTCTTTCACGAGCCGATCTACGACTTCGTTGATGCGACGGAGTTGATCCGGATCCGGCGTCTTCGCGGACGTCGTGATCTTCACCACGTCCTTAAGGTCCGCGAAGATCTTTTTCTCGATCGCTTCCTTCAACCGTTCGTGCGAGTTGTATTCAAACGGCTTGCCTTTGCGCGCGTAGGAGCTGATGCGAATCAGGATCTCCTGGCGGAACGTGTTCTTGGCGTTTTCGGAGATGCCGATCTGCTCTTCGATCGAGCGCATTAGCTGCTCATCCGGATCCATCTCTTCTTCGGTGATTGGATCCTTGATTCGTTCCTTGTTGCAGAACGCCTCGACGTTATCGAGATAGTTGTTGCACATCGTACGGGCCATCTCTTCAAACGAGTAAACGAACGCGCGCTGCACTTCGATTTTTGCGAGTTCGTCGTACTCCTTGCGGGCCTGCGAGATGTGGTTCAAATAACGCTCGCGTTGTTCGCTGCTGATGCCGGTGTGCTGCTCGAAACCGTCTTTGATCGCGCGCAGCGCGTCGATCGGGTTGATACACGTGACGCCATCGCGAACGAGCGCACTGGAAAGCCGGTTGATAATGTAGCGCGGCGAGATTCCATCCATGCCTTCACGGATCGTCTCTTCCTTCAACTCGCGCACGTCTTTCGACTTGTAACCTTCGACGTCCTCGCCGTCGTAAAGCTTCATCTTCTTCACGATGTCGACGTTCTGACGTTTCGGTTCTTCGAGCCGCGTCATGACGGCAAACATCGCGGCGACTCTCAACGTGTTCGGAGCAAGGTGAACGTTGCGCAGCGCTTCCGACTGGTGCAACAGCTTGTCGTAGATCCTCTCCTCCTGCGAGACGCGGAGGTTGTAAGGAACTTTTACGAGGATGATGCGGTCCTGCAACGCTTCCGACTTCCGGTTGCCTGCGAAAGCGATGTACTCGTTTTCGTTCGAATGCGACAGGATGACTTCGTCGGCATAGATCATCGCGAAGCGCCCGGTCTTGATGCTCTGCTCCTGAGAGAGCGTCAGCAGGCTGTAAAGAAACTTCTCGTCGACCTTCAACATCTCGACGAATTCCATCAGACCGCGATTGGCGATGTTCAATTCGCCGTCGAAACGATAAGCGCGCGGATCTGATTCGACGCCCACTTCACCAATGGTCGACAGATCGATCGACCCGGTGAGCTCGGTGATGTCCTGAGATTTCGGATCGCTGGGGGAAAAAGTGCCGATGCCTACGCGCTCTTTTTCGGAGAACGCGACGCGATGGACTTTCACGTCTTCGTGACGTCCGCCGTAAGTTTTATCGAGCGCATAGCGACACTGCGGACACAGATCGCCTTCGATGTAGATGCCGTACAGTTTTTCGACTTCCGCACGAAGCTGATGCGGGATCAGATGCAGCGGTTCTTCGTGCATCGGACAATCTTTGATGGCGTAAACGGCGCCGCCTTCTCTGCGCGTCCAATCTTCGAGCCCGCGCTTGAGCATGTTCACAATCGTCGACTTGCCGCCTCCGACTGGTCCCATCAAAAGCAGAATGCGTTTGCGGACTTCAAGACGCTGGGCGGCTGACTTGAAGTACTCCACAATCCTGGCTATGGGCTCTTCAATGCCGAAGAGTTCGCCGGAAAAGAAGTTGTAGGAGAGGACTTCGTGTTGGGTGCCCTCGTTGAGCCGTTCGACACCGGCCGCATGAACCATGTCGTTTATGCGGGCATGCGAGAGTTGGGCGATACGGGGGTTTTGGGCGACCAATTCGAAGTAATCTCGAAACGATCCTTCCCAGCGCAGCGCTTCGTGTTCGCGGCGCAGATCTTCCAAACGTTCACTGATATTAAATTTCTTATTGCCATCCTGCTCTTGCATAGCCTTTGGAACCTCTTCGGCTTTCGCGCAATGGACAGCGTGTGGGGAGAGGCCACGCTATAGTGTCAGCAACCGCTTTTTTGCGTCGGGGAACGCGGCTTCATTTATCGTTACAGCCTCGTGATACGTCTCATGCGCGCGTTAGCATGAGCTACGTCCTCGAAGCCTGAGTTCTCAATGATCGATTCAAAAGGAAGACGCGGTGGGGAACACTGTGTTGGAAGCGAATCGCACGCGTGCTTCCTTGGGGGCAGTATAGCACAAGGCTTTACCACGCCAGATAAATTCCTGAAGTACGTCAGCAGACACATCAGGCAAGCACCACACTCGGATGCAGGCGCCTTGTCGTCGCGTCGTAATCACCGATGGCGATCAAGTGATCGTTCTCGTCACACATCTTTACTTTCTCACCGTCGGACCACGTAGTTTCCCCAACTTTCACCTCCATTCCGTTACGTGCGCGTCGCACGTCGTCATCACTTAGATGCAGGAATGGGAGTCGCGAGAGCGCCGCGCTCGGGCGCAGCAGCATGGTCCCAATTGCCTCCTCGCCAAAACTCGTTTTCAACTGTTCCAGAGTCACAGCATTCGTGACACTAAAATCACCAACACGTGTCCGGCGCAACTCCGCTAAGTGTGCGCCAACGGACAGACGCTTTCCGAAGTCCTCGGCGAGCGTGCGCACATATGTGCCTGCCGAACACGCGACGCGAACGTGAAAGTCGAACGTGCCGTCGTGGTTGTCTTTCATGAGTTGACCGTCAGGCTTGATCGGTTCTAACTCATGAATGCAGACATGCACGGGCTCACGTTTCACTTCTTCACCGCGCCGCGCGAGTTCGTAAAGTTTTTTGCCGCCGATCTTCTTCGCTGAATACATCGGCGGGACCTGATCGATCCAACCGCGCAAACTCGCGAGTGCCTGGTTGATCTCTTCTTCACTCCAGCGGCCGGTGCGAGACGGATAAGCGGAACCATGTGGGCCAGGAATCGGAGTTCCCGTGCGATCTCCGGTGTCGGTTGCGAAACCCAGGCGAATGATCGCGTCGTACTCCTTGTCTGCGCCGCTAAGAAACTGCGCGAGTCTCGTCGCGCGTCCAACCAGCACCAGTAAAACACCCGTGGCAAAAGGATCGAGTGTGCCCGTGTGACCGATCCGACGCTCCTTCAGAATGCGTCGGGTGCTCGAGACTACGTCGTGCGACGTCATGTTCACAGGCTTGTCGATAACCAGCAGTCCATCCATGGGGACATTTTAGATCAAGGCGTGTTTCGTTTTCCTTTCAATCCGTTTAAGCTTGGCGCCGCAGTGTCAGACGAACTTCGACGTAAAACATTTGAACGTGCGGTAAAGCTTCTGGCTGCGAAACCGCGCTCAGTGGCGGAGTTGCGCGAACGACTGCTTCAGGGCAAAGGGGTTCGGGGGAATAAGTCGGTTGTCGAGACTGTGATCGGGCGGTTACGCGAGTATGGTTATCTCGATGATGAGCGTTTTGCGTTCAGTTATGCGTCGTCGAAAGTTAAACAAAGACCAATCGGCCGCCGCCGGCTGCAGCGCGATCTGAAAATCAAGCAGGTCGAAAACAGCGTTGCCGACGAAGCGCTCGAACTGGTCTACGCGGAAACTCCCGAAGCGCAGCTCATCGACCGCGCGATCGAAAAGCGCATTCGACTTCGCGGCCGCCCGAAGACGCGCGCTGAAGCGAAAAGCCTGTTCGATCACCTGTTGCGGCAGGGGTTTGAGTTTGAATTGGTGAGCGAAAAAGTGCGTTCGGCGGTGCAGTACACGGATGATCCTGATGAATGCTAAACTCGAACCGACATGACTGGTAACGAAATTCGCGAAGCATTTTTGAAGTATTTTGAAGAACACGGGCATACGCGCGTGCGCTCATCGCCGCTGCTGCCTGCCGACGATCCGACGTTGCTGTTCACTAACGCCGGAATGAATCAGTTTAAAGATACGTTTCTCGGCATGGAGAAACGGGACTATGCGCGCGCTGCGTCGTCGCAAAAATGCGTGCGCGCCGGCGGGAAGCACAACGACCTCGACGAAGTCGGAAAAACCGCGCGGCATCACACGTTTTTCGAGATGCTCGGCAATTTTTCGTTTGGCGACTATTTCAAGGAAGACGCGATTAAGTACGCCTGGGAGCTGCTCGTCGACGTTCTGAAACTCGATCCGGCGCGTTTGTGGTTCACCGTTTACGAAGGCGATGCCGAAGTGCCGGCGGACGAAGACGCCGAACGGTTCTGGGAAGCCGTCGGCGCGCCCCGTGAACGCATCCTCCGATTCGGTCGCAAAGACAATTTCTGGCAGATGGGCGAGACCGGCCCGTGTGGTCCATGCAGCGAGGTCCATTACTACATGGGCCCGAACGTGGACGATCCGGAGAACTCCGCCGCAAACGTAAATGGTCCAGGCGACACGATCATGGAGATCTGGAACCTGGTCTTCATGCAATTCGATCGCAGTGAAGTCGAGCCCGGCACATACAAACTCGATCCGTTGCCCGCGCCGTCGGTGGACACGGGCGCGGGGCTCGAGCGGCTCGCAGTCGTGTTGCAAGGCGTCAAGTCAAACTACGACACCGATCTGATTCGACCGATCATCAATTTCACGTCACGTTTGGCCGACCGGCACTACGAACCTGAAACGCAGGAAGGTTTTGCGATGCGTGTGATTGCAGACCACGCGCGCGCGGCAGCGTTTTCGATCGCCGACGGAATTCTTCCCGGCAATGAAGGTCGCAACTACGTGTTGCGCAAGATCATGCGCCGTGCGATCTACCAGGGCCATCACACGCTCCGGTTCGAAGGCCCGTTCTTCAACGAGGTGACGAACTTCGTCGTCGACTTCATGAAGGACAGCTATCCCGAACTCGAAGCTCAACGCGAGTTCATCCAGAAGATGGTCCGGCTCGAAGAGGATCGTTTCCGATCGACGTTGACGGTGGGCTTGAACAAGCTCGACGAACTGTTTGCGTCAACGAAGGGCGCGATGCCTGAGTACAGGGCGCTCGCCAGGTTGTACGACACGTTCGGCACGCCGCGCGATCTGGTTCGCGTCGGTCTGGAAGAGCGCGGTTTCGTCGTCGATGAAGACCAGTTCAACGAGGCGTTCGATGCGGCTTTGCAGGAGCTGCAACAGGCCACGGTCGCAACGAAGCATGAAAGCAAAGCGCGTATCAATCCTGTCTATGAGACGTTGCCCAAATCCGTGTTCAAAGGTTACGAAACAACGCAGGTCACGGATGCAAAAGTAGTTGCCGTAATTGGAGACGAGATCGTGTTGGACCGTACGCCGTTCTATGCCGAGAGCGGCGGACAAGTCGGAGACGCTGGACTCATCATTGGTTCATCCGGAGCGTTGGCGGCGGTCCAGGACACGTATTCACCGGTCCAGGGTTTGATCGTGCACAAGGTACACGTGCAGGAAGGCTCGTTTGCAGTCGGCGATGTTGTTTCGGCAGAAGTCGACGTCGAGAAACGCGATGCGACGCGGCGAAACCACACGGCGACGCACCTGATGCACGCTGCGTTGCGCGAGGTTTTAGGGACGCACGTGAAGCAGGCGGGTTCGGTCGTCGCGCCGAATTACCTGCGCTTCGACTTCTCGCACTATCAACCGTTAACGGCCGCGGAGAAGGAAGAGATTGAGCGGCTCGTTAACTACCATATCCTGCGCAACGAGCCGGTCAACACGGACGAGATGCAGATCGAAGAGGCAATGCGTTCCGGTGCGATGGCGTTGTTTGGCGAGAAGTACGGCGAGCGTGTGCGCGTGCTTTCGATCAAAGGCCTCGAAGGTATCTTCTCGAGAGAGTTGTGCGGCGGTACGCACGTTCGAGCGACGGGCGATATCGGTCTGTTCAAGATCACGAGCGATGAGTCGATCGCATCCGGCGTACGACGCATCAGGGCGATCACGGGCGTCGATGCTTACGAACGTTTTCGTGAGTCGGAAGTGCTGGTTGATGAGCTTACCTCGGGTTTGCGAACGTCGCGTTCCGAGCTTCAGACCGCCGTGACGCGTCTTCAGGACGAGCTGAAGAAAGCGCGTCGCGAGACGGAAGAGCTGCGGTTGAAGATTGCTAGTGGCGCAGTCGGCGCTGCGACGAATGGCGACGAGTCGCGTGATGTGGTCGGCGTGAAGGTTGTGGCGCGTGAAGCGAGCGGGCTCGACGCTGCGGCGATGCGGCAGCTTTCCGATACGCTATTGGCGCGAATCAAGTCGGGGGTCGTTGTGTTGGGAAGAAGCAGCGACGGGAAGGTGTCGCTGATCGTTCGTACTTCTGCGGACCTGACCGGACGCGTTCCTGCCGGACAGGTAATCAAGGAGCTCGCGCCGATCGTCGGTGGACGTGGCGGCGGCAAGGCCGACATGGCTGAAGGCGGCGGCACTCAACCTGACAAGCTGCATGCTGCGCTCGAACAGAGCTACACAGTTATCGAAAAGTTGTTGACGCAAGTTTGATAGGAACGCGGATTTAAACAATGCTGTGGGGGTGGCTCGAAAGTCACCCCCACAATTGTTTTTAGCTACATGGTTTTCTGTTTTTCGGTCAGCGCGATGTTCATCTTCTCGAGCGTCACCCTGTTGAGTGTACCCGTGACTTTGATGCCCTCCGCTTGTTGGTACTTGCGCAGCCCCTCGCGCGTCGCATCATCGAGCTTGCCGATTTGATCTCCCGAGTAGAAGCCACGCGACTTGAGCAGCGCTTGCGCCTGGTTGATCTGTTCCTTGGTGGCCCGAAAGACCGGGCCGCGCTTGGTCTGCCTGGTTGTGGAGGAAGTAGATGTCGTTTCGTTCTGGGCCATGACCGCTGTCGTGAAGAGACAGAGAAACAGCAGAGTAATCGTAAGGATTTTCTTCATTTGTTTTTGTCCTTTGTGAGGCGCGCTGAAGCGCGCGGTTAATGGTTAATGGGCGCTGACATCATACAGGCGCTGTCAAGACACCTCCTCAGCGTTACCGTTGTTAAACAAAGTTGGCCAAAGTTGAGCGCGCTGTGGTAGTATCTTTCCGGCTTTTCTCCTCGCCCTTGTCCCGAGACGCAAATGCGAAAATTCCTTCCAATTCTGGCTGTCTTAACCATTTCCTGCTGGTCTGTCTCCGCTCAAACACCCTACCAGGTCGATAATTTCGACTTCGCTAACGCCGTCCGCATTCAAACCCCGCCTGAGCCAGTTAAGAAGGCTCTCCCCGCCCCCGGGCCGAAGAAGCTAACGAAGATTCGCACCTACACCTATAAACCGCCGGCCGGCGCGCTCGTCGAACTCACGAGCAAGCCGCTCAATCCCTCGCTCGGTGAGTTCACCACCGGAAACTCGTCAGTCGACACTTTCATCGTCGAATCCGCCAAGCGAAATTCCGTGGATCCGTTGCTCATCTATTCGATCATGCACCAGGAATCGAGCTTCAAGCCGCGCGCGATGTCCTACAAGGGCGCTCGCGGACTGATGCAGTTGATGCCGGGAACGGCCGCGCGTTTTGGTGTCAGCAATATCTGGGACCCGAAGCAGAACATCGAGGGCGGCACGCGTTACATGCGCTTCCTGCTCGACCTGTTCGGTGGTGACATCAAACTCGCGCTCGCCGGTTACAACGCCGGCGAAGGCGCCGTTATCAAGTATGGCTACCAGGTCCCGCCCTACAATGAAACGCAGGAATATGTGCGTCGAATCGGACGTCGCTACAGTCTAATCCGCGATCCCGAAGCAGCGACCGCGGCCAACAAGTCACTACACGGCAAAGTCGCGCAAAAAGATTCCGAGCCCTTAACCGTCTACGAGCGCAGCGTTTTCATGGTGCGTCTGCCGGACGGCCAGCTCCAGCTCATCAGCCAGTAACGGTGACGCGGTGTCCTTTTCCTGTGTCTCCGAGTCTCCGCGTCTCCCTGTCTCCGAATCCCGCGTTTCCGCACACCGAATCCCCGCGTCACCGCGTCACCGCGTCACGGTGTCACCGCGTCCCCGCGTCCCCGCGTCCCGCGTCACGGAAACAACGCGTCCCTTTCATTAAGGGGCGGAACCTTCACGGGTCTCCGCCTCGTTTTGTATTTCTGAGGCTTTAGGTATGATGAGCAAACCTAGAACAAGCACGTCGCTTTCCCAACTGCGCGAGGACAAATTCATGACGTGTTCCAAGTGTGGAGCATACGTTACCCCCAGCGTTCGTTTCTGTTCGAACTGCGGCGCCGCAGTCGACCACGAAGCCACGCGGCTTGCCCGCGTCCAGGCTTCCGCATTGGAACCGACGATCGATCCGGATCTGGAACACACCGTCTTCAGCGTCCGCCCGACGCTGATCTTCATCAAAGCCGGTTACGCGCTGGCGGTGATCGCCGGCATCGCGCTCGTGTTTCTGCTCGCCTCGCTCGCCGTGCCGGCTACGATTTCAATCCCCATCGCTCTCGCGCTGCTGTTGATTCCGGGTTACTACCACATCCGGCGCAACATGGTGCGCTACACCGTCACCGACGCAAAGCTCCAGATCGATCACGGTCTGATCGCCCGCACGACGCGCAACATCCCATTGAGCAAGGTGCAGGACGTCACCGTTTCGGCCAGCATCCCGCAGCGTTTGCTCGGATTCGGCGACATCATCGTCGACAACGCGAGCGACGTTGGCGGTTCAACAGTGATGCGCAACATCAACAGCCCGCGCCACTATGCCGACCTTCTTTTGCGAGAACTAAGACGCTGGCATTAAACTTGGCACGTGCTGCCTAATCGTCCGTGGGAACATCAAAGCCGCGGCGGTTTCTAAACATCATTTTTCAGCAGTACAAAGAGGCCGCACGAGGAGTTTGCGTTTGCGTTTAGTCAAAGTCATTTTTATCAGTCTAGTATTGGCCGCTGCCGTGTCGGCAGACCAGGTGCGCCGGACTTTTCCGGATCAGATTGCCGGTTTCAAGATCTCCTATAGTCTCAAACAACCTACTGAGGAGCTGAGAACAGAAAAAGTAGTCGGTCTACCAGAATCTCTGCCCGATATCACCGGGTGGGAGCGTTGGGAATATGCAAAAGGCGGCGCTCAAATCAGTGTTGAGAAGCTGGTTCTTCGACAGGATGTAAAGGCTTACGAACTGCTCAGTTTGTTTGCTGCTGCCTCGGGTACGCCCATAACCACGGATTACGGCACTGCGGGTTTTGCGCGCGAAAGCGAGATCATGTTCTTCAAAGGAACACATCTCGTGAGAGTGCGCAGTTTGAAAGCAGCCGATGCGGCAAGCCTTGCGGCAGTAGCCCGGGAATTTGCCGGCACCATCGACAAGGGCGAGGCCGATATTCCGGTTTTAATAAAACACCTGCCCAATCCGCTGGAAGCGCAAAAGAATGCAGTGTTCCTGCACAGTTTTCGCGATCTCAGCAAGTTGGGACTGCAGCAGGGAGTGCTTTCGGTGATCGAAAGCCAGGGCAATGCCGATGCTGCGCTGGCGAACTACGGTCAGGCCAAAGTGTTGGTCGTCGAGTTCAATACACCGCAACTCGCGAAGGACAACGACGAACGCATCATCGCCCGCATAAACGAGCTTTGGAAGCTTGGCGAACCGGCGCCGACGGCCTATCGCCGCGTTGGTAACTACTCCGTGTTTGTTTTCGACGCACCTGATGAGCAGTCAGCGAAAGCGTTGATCGATCAGGTCAAGTACGAGCAGGTTGTGCAGTGGCTCGGCGAGAATCCTTACATCATCAAACAAGCGGAACAGCATTACGTGAACACGACGCTCGGTGTGCTCGTCGCCGTTGTGAAAGCGTCGGGTTATGCGTTGTTAGCGTGCCTGGGACTTGGTGGGCTGGCTGGTGCGCTCTTGTTCACTCGTCGTCGCGCTCAGCAGAGTCAGAATGCGTTTTCCGATGCCGGTGGAATGCTCCGCCTCAATCTTGACGAATTGACGCCAGAGACAAACCCCGCTCGACTACTTCAGGACCGCAATTAAACCCGGATTTTGTGAGTAACGAAACTGGTGAGACCGC